>JAKAOC010000166.1 GCA_021823385.1 Actinomycetes bacterium | reverse complement strand
CGGTCGCGTCGGATGGGGCCAGGTCGGTGACGGCGGTCACGCAATAATCCCCAACTACGGCCACTGAATTTGTAGCGCGCGCGGCCAGCAAACCTGCAGCGCGCGCGGCCATCGGAATGTTTCGCGCGTGGCCACAAAGATGCAGCGCGCGCGGCCATCCGGAATCCCCGAAATCCCCAGTTCGAGGTTCCTCCCCGGGTTGGATCGAGGCATCACCACCCATCCCGATCCACCCGAAGGAGGAACAAACAAATGGTGACACAGGAGAAGAATATGGAAATCCTGGAGCTCTTTGACCTGCTCCAATCGATCAATCAGACTGCCGAATTGGCTGGCGTGGATCCCCGCACAGTCAAGCGTGCGGTTGGCGCCCGTGCTGTTGGCTTGGCGCCGGAGACTACTGCTATTCGTGAGACGGTGACCGGCTCCTACCTGGACAAGATCGACGAATGGGTCGACAAGTCTGAGGGCAAGATCCGGGCCGACGTCGTCCACGACAAGTTGGTGACCATGGGATATTCCGGATCGGAGAGGACGACCAGGCGGGTGGTGGCCGCCCGAAAAACCACCTGGCGGCGGGCGAACCACCGCATCTACAAACCGTGGATCGCCGAGCCGGGGTTGTGGCTCCAATACGACTTCGGCAACGGGCCCTGCGTGGCCGGCATCCACGTCGTTTTGTTCTGCGCCTGGCTGGCCTGGAGTCGTTTTAGGGTCGTCTTGCCCCTGAGGGACAAGACCCTCCCCTCGGTGATCGGCGCCCTCGATCGGACCTTCCGCATCTTGGGATCTTTGGCTCCCACCTATATCCTCACCGACAACGAAAAGACCGTCACCGATCGCCATGTTGCAGGCATCGCCATCCGCAACCCGGCCATGGTGTCCGCGGCGACTTACTACGGAGTCACCATCGCGACCTGTGTCCCCTATGACCCCGAGTCCAAGGGCGGCTCGGAAAAGACGGTTGGTATCGCCAAGGCCGATCTGGTCCCGACTGCCTACAACCTCCGGGAGAACTACGAGAGTTTCGAGGAGATCGAGGTGGCCTGCGCCGAGACGACAGATCACTTCAACTCCCGGGTACATGCGGTGACGAAACAGATACCCGCCCAGGCTCTGGATGTCGAACGGCCTCTGTTGCACTCGATCCCCGACGCCCCCTACACCGCTGCATTTGGTGAGTCCCGGTCGGTATCGTGGTCGGCCACCATCTCGTTCCGCAATGCCCGCTATTCGGTGCCCGACACCCTGGCGGGCACCCGGGTGTGGGTGAGGGTTGCGGGCACCGAAGTAGTGATCGTCGCCGGGGAGGGCTCGGCGGCCCGCGAGGTGGCCCGCCATCGCCTGGTCCACGCTGGCCAGGCCTCCATCGTCGATGACCATTACCGCCACCGGGGCCGGGGAGGTCCTCTCCATCGGGTGCCCAAACCCAAAAGTGAGGCTGAGCGTGCCTTTGTCTCCCTCGGCGAGGGTGCCAAGCTCTACCTTCTGGAGGCCGGTGACGCCGGTGTGAGGAGAATCGAGGCGAAGATGGCCGAAGCGATTGCCCTCACCGACGTCCACGGGGCCGATGCCGTCGACCGGGCGCTCGGCATAGCCGCCATGGTGGGCCGTTTCGACGAGGGCGACATCTCCTCGATCGTCGCCCACGCAAGTGCATCGCTCATCAATGCATCATTTCCGCCCTCCGGGCACTCCCTTTCCAGGGGAACCGCGATGTGGGCGGGATTCGGAGCACCCCAACCCTCCACCACCGATTCACGACAAGAGGGGATGGAGCAATGACCACCTCCGGTGATGCTCGCCCGGTCAGTCTCGCCGCCGACGATGCCGTCGAATTGGCCGAACTGCTCGACGACCTGCTCAACATGATCAAACGCGACTGGTCCTATCAGTTGGAGACCGTCATCGAGTCCCAATACGGCCATGCCTATGACATCGTCGCCTTCCGAGCCGACGTGCTCGCCTGCCGTCTCGTCCTCGAAAAGGCAATGAAGTGACGATGCCACCGACATCCCATGTGGCCATCGAAGAAGTCACCGCTCTATGCAAGAGGCTTCGCCTGAAATACGTCCGGGAGCAGCTCGAAGAGGTGGTGTTGACTGCCAGGGCCCAAAGATGGGACCCCGCCGAGATGCTTCGAGTCCTCTTCAATGCCGAAGCAGAAGGGCGGGATCGAGCCACCATCACGGTGAAGCGACGCAGAGCACACTTGCCCGTCGGCAAGAGCTTCGACACCTGGGATTCCCGCCGCTCGTCTATTCCCGAGAAGACCCAGAAAGCGCTGGCGTCACTGGAGTGGATCTCGCGCTCGGAGAACTTGGCGATCGCCGGACCGTCTGGGTTGGGTAAGAGCCATATGTTGGAAGCCCTGGCCAATCGCGCCATCGACGCAGGACATAGCGTCGCCTGGTTCTCCATCGAGGACTTGGGAGCTCTGGTGCGCCGCCACCGAGTGGACGACACCGTCGCCAAAGCCTTCAGCGGTCTTGCCAGCCTGTCCTTGGCGGTGGTCGATGACATAGGGCTCATGCCGATTTCAGCCGACGCCGCCGAAGGGCTCTATCGCCTGGTGGATGCCGCATATGAAAGACGGTCCGTGGCCATCTCGTCGAATCTTCACCCGTCTAAAGCGCATAGGTTCCGGCCAACGTATGCAAGGTGGTGCCGAACGCTCACAGGTTCGAGCTGAAGGCGACGTCCTCGTTGTCGACGCTGTCGGTCATGTAGTGCAGGGCACCCTCCTCGGTGAGTCCGAAGGCGATGGCGAGAAGCCGCGGGTCGGTTCTGTGGGCGAGATGCACGAGGCACGTTTGGCGGAGCACCTGCGGGCTGGTGGCGGCAGTGTCGAAGAGATGCAAGATGTAGTACTGCGAACACGGCCGGTGGTGCATCCGGCTATCCTTGGTGATGATGAGGTGCGGGTTGTCGCTGACGCGACCGGCTCGATCCTGAAGACAGGCCTCGATAGCGGTCACTGTGATCGGATCGAGGGGAATCGGAAACCGACGGCGTCCGAGCCGGACTCGGCCGTGAGCGAGATCGACGTCCGAGATCTCCAGGTGGCGGAGCTCATGAGAGCTGGCGCCGTGCAGGAGACTGAGCAAACCGGCCACCCGTTCGTTCGGATTGACGTCGGATCGGCTCCATCGCTGTAGAAGTTCTCGTTGCTCGGCTAGGAGGAGCACTCGTCCGGTGAAACCTTTCGGTGACCGGAAGTTGATAGACGCAGTCGGGTCGACGAGGACGATCTTGTGTCGCTTGGCGAAGTCGAAGAAGGACCGGACGCTTGCAACACGGGAGCTCATGTTGGCGACGAGGAATGCCTCGATGTCGGCGCCGCTCACGGCAGCCCAGTCCCGAATGCCGCGTCGGGTCAGCAAGCCGCCGAGCAAGGCGAGGTCGGCAAGGCGTGCCTCGATCGTGCCATCGGAGAAGCCAGTGCCACCCATGAGCTGGGCTCGTCGACGCCCCCCGAGGAGGTGATTGCCGAATGCCTGGACCGCTGGTCGCAGCGCGGGGTCCAGGCGCAGGAGTCGACGGTCTCTACGCTGTGCGGCGCGTTCCTCGGCGTCATCGAGGCAAGAGCAGAAGCCTTCCTGTTCGAAGAACTCTCCGATGAGGCGAGCCGCGGCACCGATGGAGCGGCCTGTTGTGCGCAGGGCCTGGAGCACCCTCTCGGGTTGATCGACCCCGGAGGCGATGACCCGTTCGACTCGCCGGAGATGGTCGAGGGCTTGGGACGCGCAGCTTCTGGTTGACAGGTCAAGAGCGAGATATTCGAACCAGTCCGGGCACCGGTCGCCCATACGGGCAATGGCACCGGCGGTCCACGTCGCTACTCGATCCGGACGGCGCTGATAGCAGGCGTGACACAGTCCGAGGCCGGCGTGCAGTGCAGTCCGCCCGCAGGCATCGCATCGCCTCGGGGTGGGTTGTATCGGGGACCGGGACTTGCGTGCGCACCAACCACACACGCCACCTTCGGCGGGCCGGAGTATCCCAAGGACACCGCAGCTCGGACAGAGCTGTTTGGCGGCATTGCGGCGAGCCCGCCAATAGCACGGCGTGCACCTGCCTTTGGCGTGGATGCCGTCGGCGCCGCAGTCAGCGCAGGTGCCGATCAAAACGGTGGTGGCGTGCGACCCCGACCGACCGCCACTGATTTGGTGGCTGGTGACTTGTCGCGTTTCGCTCGGGAATTGGCTACGGGCGTCGTGTCCACCTCGATCAGGTCGTTGGGCTGGCACTCCAGGGCCGTGCACAACCCGGCCAACGTCTCGAGCTTGAGCTGGGACGGCTGCTTGGTCAGCAGCGCCGAGATCGACGCTGACGAGAGCTGAACCCCAGCCCGATCGGCCAGGAGGCGGCGCAGCTGTGCTCCGGTCCACACTTCCCGCTGTGCAGCAGCCATACGCAAACGCCATTTGATCTCCATCAGTCCTCCTCCAAGTCGAGTTCGGCGAGCGTGTCCGAAACTGCCCGCCGATACGCGTCCTCCACAAAGGTGGAGGAGGGCGTCACGTATCGCATCGTGGTGCCGACCGTCCAGTGCCCGAGCATCTGCTGGATGGCTACCAGATCCACGCCACGCTCGTAGTTGCGGGTGGCGCACGCATGACGGAGCCCGTGCGGGCTGAAGCGCTCGTGGTCGGGCCGTCCTTCGATTTCGACGAGATGAGCCAACCGATTGCGGATTGACCCAGAACTCATCTGCCCACCGCCCTCGTCGCAGAACGCCACCGGGCCGGCCACCCGGAATCTGGGTCGAACGTCGTCGAGGAACCAGCGCAATATCAACGACAGATTGTCGAGCATCGGCACCCACCGCGGGCGAGGACCCGATCCCTTGGCCGCCTTACCCAGCCGGACATGGACCTTCCCGAAGGGACCCCGATCAAAGTGCAGATCCCGGACTTCGAGTGACGCAGCTTCCGCCGACCGCAACCCCGAGTGATAGAGCGTCCGGAACAACGCGTAGTCCCTCGCCGCTGGTGTCCACTTGCGTGCCGTATCCATCCGCTCTCGCAAGAAGCCGAAGAACTCCTCCATTCGCTCCGGCGTCGGAGGGGGCCGAGTGTTCGGAGAGTCCGACGTGACGTGGCGGCCAGCGTGAAACCGATCCAGTGGATCAGCGAGGCGGACACCGAAGCGGGTTTCGATCTCGACCGCATGGCGCGCCTCCAAATAGGAGAAGAACTGCCGGAACGTTCCCACGTAGTCCCGCCTCGTCACCGCGCCAACGCCACGGCCAATGAGATCCGCCACGACCTGGTCGGCGTCGCCCGCCGTCAGCTCCCAGGCCGGCTTGCCCGCCAACGCCAAGAACCGGTCGAGCGTGCCCGAGTCACCATCGATTGTGAGCGGGCTGAACCCCCGAGCGACCTGACTCGCCTCGAAACCGGCTAAACACAAGGCCTGATAGGCCTCAGGATCTGTTCCGTCATCGACTCGCGCAACCGCTGCCGCACCATCGACGATGCGCAGCCGACGACCGTCAACCACTACACACGTTAAGGATCATCGATATGTTCAAGGTGATGCCTAACTATCGCCGATCACACCGTGAAAGTCAACGACCCTCAATTCAGCGAAAACCTGCTTGTCAGGGCACCAATCGCGAAAACGAACCTATGCGAACAGCAGTTGGCTTCGAGCAGCTCATGGACAAGACCATCGCATCCGCCCTGGTCGACCGCCTTCTCCACCATGCTCATGTGATTCTCGTGGAGGGAGAGTCGGTGCGCCTGGCTGACGCCACCTCTGGCAAGGGGGTGGTGCCACTGGTGAGCTGATCGAAAGCCCCAACCGGGGACGAGTGGCCGCGCGCGCAGCATTGGACCTCCTGGCCGCGCGCGCTACATGGAAATGGCCGCGCGCGCTACAGATATCGTTGCCGCGCGCGGCACATTTCTCGTGGCCATATCCAGGGACTTTCTCGTGGCCGTTGACAAACGAATCGGCTGGCCGAGTGAAGT
>JAKAOC010000165.1 GCA_021823385.1 Actinomycetes bacterium | reverse complement strand
GGGCGGATGCTCTCGAGCATCATTCCCTGGGAGACCGATGCGGGCCGAAGCACGGCCAGCTCCTCCGGAGTCAGCGCGCCTGCGTTGAGGTGCGGCAGGAGGCCGAACTCGGCCATGGTTCGGGCGGCCACCGAGGCAAGGTAATCAACGGTGCTCGGATGGCCGTTCTCCTCGAGCCAGGTCCGGGCCTCGGACCAGCGATTCTCAGGCCTTTCCCCCAAGGTGAACAGTGCCTCGTGGCAGTTGGCCGCCACTCCGGCCTCGGCAATCGCCCGGACATCCTCCATGGAAAGAAACGGGGTTTTTACCTGGCTGGGCCTGCGCACGAAGGTGCAGTATCCGCAGGCATCGTTGCAGAGCCTGGTTAGGGGGATGAAGACCTTAGGGCTAAAGGTGAGGTAGCGTCCGCGATTGGAGTCGCGTACTTTGGCGGCGCTTGCCATCAGTTCAGAGGTCGACAGCGCCGTGAGATCATAAGCCATATGCCAACTCTAGGCCGACTGAAAGCTTGTGGGCGAAACCACTTGACCCGTGGGCACTCGTATCACTCGAGGGAGGCTTGCGCCTCCCGGTCGATGACTATCGCGAGCCGCTTGGGGCTGAGGCGGCCCGCCGGGTAAGAGGCCGGGTCTTCCAGAACCGCCTTGAGCACCTTGCCCTTGGCGCCACCGGTGGTGCCAAGGATTACCAAATCCGCACCGTCGATGTAGTCCATGGTCACCGAGACGCGCAGGTGCCGATTCAGGCCGGTGGTGTCGAGCGAGACCCGGCATTGCGGCGTCGCCAGGCCGAGATCGTCCGAATGCGGAAAGATCGATGCGACGTGCCCGTCGGGCCCAAGTCCGAGATGCACGATCCGGGGGCGCGGCGCGGCCTCCAGCTGGACGCTCCACCAGTCGAGAATCTCGCGCAGGAGTTGATGGGGTGGCTCGTCACCAGCGGCCATGGAAGCGGAAAGGCGAGCGGAAAAGACGCGGGTGGGGGAGACTATCTCGCCGGCGCCGGTGGTGGCCCCGGCGATCGAATCGAGCATCGCGGTGTTCGAGTCGGGGTGGGCGAGCGGAACCAGGCGCTCGTCCCCCACGTAGAGATGAACTCCCGGGAGGGAGGGATCGGTGGTCAGGGCGGGGAACAGGCGGGGGTAGACCACTTTGGCCTGCGAGCCGCCGGTCAGGAAGAGCGAAGCAGTCCCGCCGTTGGCGACCTCCGAGACCAGCGGGATAACCTCGGACGCCGGGTCATCGCTGGTCAGGAGATCGAAGTTGGCAAATCCCGCCCGCTCCATGAGTTCACCTCAGTCCACTATTACCCGGGTGACCCGTTGCCCGCGTTCTCCAAGGACGACCGCGTCGCCGTCGGCCTGAGCACGGATCAGGGAGTTGAAGTCAGTGTCCATGTCGGGGATCGCGACGCGAGGGCCGTAGTCGGCCGAGACGATTTGAATGACGTGGGCCAGCTTGGGGCCGCCCTTTTGCAGCTGGCCCGTCGAGTGCAGGTGCCGGGGAGCCAGCCCTGCGGTGACCGGATGGAGCGGCAGCTGGGCGGCCAGCCCATCGCGCAAACGGTAGAGATCGTCTTCCCATCCCAGAGGCTGGTAGGCGCTGAGTGCCGCGTACTGCCCCTCGGACAGCTCGGTCTCCAGGTACGCGGCCAGTTCGTCGAGGCCGACCCTCGGGACCTTCGGGTCGAATTTCTCGCCCGCCAGGATGCGGCGGGTTATGGCCTTGGAGGCGCCTACGTCGGGCTCGTTGAAGGGGTCGATTCCCAGCACGTGCCCCGCCGCGGCGGTGGCCACCTCCATCCCGAAGAGATGCGATGCCAGGCCCGCGATGCCGTCGGCGGCCACCTCGAGTGTCGAGTGCTGGTACTCGCCTTCGGTGGATCCGGTCGGGACCGGAAGCAGGCCCTTGCCCTCTTTGCCGGTGCTCTCGGCCAGTATCTGCTCGGTCCACATGCCCAGAGCGCGGTCATGGTGGGCGCGCACCAGCTGGACCGGGATCCTGCCCGCAAGCGCCGCCTCGGCGATTTCCACGCCGGTTGCGGCCCAGCGCCCAATGTCGACCTTTGGTAGCGCCTCGAATAGCGCGGCCAGGTCCAGGCCGGCCAGCGCGGCGGGAACCGTTCCGAAGTAGGTCAGCGCGGAGAAGCGCCCGCCGACATCCTCAGGGGTGGTGAAGATCCGTTTGAAGCCCATTTCGGCGGCGGCCTCGGCAAGTGGGGTGCCGGCGTCGGTGATGGCAAAGAAGCGATCGGGGCGGCGGATTCGCTCGAAGAAGAAGTGCCGGTAGGCCTCTGTCTCCACCGTCGTGCCCGACTTGGAGGAGACTACAAACGCCGTGTCAGTCAAGGGGATGTCTGCGAAGGAACGAGGGTCGGTGGAGTCCACGACCGTCACCTTGCGCTGGGATCCGCCCTGGTTGGCGAGAAATTCCGCAAAGACGCGCGGTCCCAGGCTGGATCCGCCCATGCCCAGCACCAGGATGTGGGACTGGTCGATCGATTCCGCCCATCGCGTGAGGTCATGCAGCTCCTCCTGTGTCGCCTCGGGCGCCCGGAGCCAGCCGAGCCGGTTTGCGGCCACGCTGTCGTCGACCCAGAGTGTGACGTCGCCTTCGAGGATGCGCGTGGCTATGTCGCTTGTGGCCATGGCCGGATCTCCTTTGTTTGGTTACATTTCTCGATTGGGCCGGCGTCCACGGCCGTTAGGCCGGGGTGCCCGCCTTCTTTTCGATCTCGGACATCAATCCGGCCCAGGACTTCGAGAACGACTCGACCCCGGCCACCTCCAACTCCGCGGTAACCGACGCAAGGTCGATCCCTGCCGCCGGAAGCTCGCCCTCGAGCAGATGCCGTGACTCCTCGACCTGGTCGCCGACTGTGGCCCGCCGCGGATCACCGTGCGCGAGCATCTCCTCGACGGTGGCGAGCGGCATGGTGTTCACAGAGTCGGGTCCGATGAGGTTATCGACGTAAAGCAGCTTGGGATAGGCGGGGTTCTTGGTCGACGTCGAGGCGAACAACGGGCGCTGCGGACGCAGCCCCTTGGAGAAGAGCTCCACCGCCTCCGGGGCGGACGCCATCTCGCGGAAGGCGGCGTATGCCAACCGAGCTTGGGCAACCGCGGCCTTGCCGCCCAGTTCACCCCGCCCCGCCTGCACCAGAAGGGGGTCGATGGCGGTGTCGAGGCGTGAGACGAAGAAAGAGGCCACGCTGGCCAAGCCCGCCGGGTCGCCTCCGGCATCCAAGAAACGGCGGGCACCCTTCAGAAAGGCGGCGAACACTTCGCGATAGCGCTCGATCGAGAAGATAAGCGTGACGTTGACGCTGGTGCCTTGCGCCACGGCCTCCTCGATCGACCCGAGCCCTTCGGAGGTCGCTGGTATCTTTATCATCACGTTTGGCTCGGCGATCGCCGCGCGCATCGAGCGCACCGCTGCGAGCGTGGGGCCCGACTGGTAGGCGAGGTCGGGATCGACCTCGATGGATGCCCAGCCGTCTTTGCGGCCGGTGGACCGATAAACGGCTGCGAGAACGCGCGCGGCCTGGGAGATGTCCGACTTGGCCAGCTCCAGTGCGATGGACCGCGAATCCATGCCGGTCGCCGAGAGGGCACTTATCTGCGCGTCATACAGATCGGTGGAGGCGATCGCCGCAGCGAATATGGCCGGATTCGACGTCAGCCCGACGATGCCATTGGAGACGAGTTCGGCCAGCTTGCCGCTCTCGAACCAGTCGCGCGTAATGTTGTCGATCCACGGGGAAGTTCCCAGCGCGGCCATCCGGTGCAGGCTGGTCTGGATGGGGACGGATTCTGCCACGGGCGTTCCTCCTGAGCTCTGGCCCCCATCCTACCCCGGCGCGGGTTGCTGGCAGAGGTGGGGGCGTTTGCGCTGGGGTGCAATGGCTTTCGGTTCGTCATCGGAGGTGTTTTCGCCGCTATTGTGGGCCCATGTCCGGGCCCGAGCAGCGCAGACCAAGCGTGCAGGTGCCACCCGCGTGCGATTTGACGCTTGGCATGGAGTGCATCGACAAGGCGACCCCGGGCCTCTCGGTCTGGCGCATGCAGGCTCACGAACGCTTCGCCAACCCGGCAGGTGTCATGCAGGGCGGGTTCATAGCCGCTTTCGTGGACTCGGCCATGGGCGCGGCGACGGTTACCTTTGCCGACCGGAAGATCATCTCCTCCAACACCAATCTCTCACTCAGCTTCATGAGGGCGGCCAGGATTGGCTCCGAGCTGACCTGCACGGCGCGGGTGGTCTCCGGAGGGCAGACCATCCTTTTCGTCGAGGCCGAGGTGATCGACGACGCCGGAAAGCTGGTGGCTCGCGGTCAATCCACCTACTACCTGCGGCCCCGCTGAATCCCCGGGACATAAGTCCAGGTTGTGGGCTGTCCCTCGGAGTGGCTGGGCTATTGTGCTTGGAGTAAGGACTGCTGAGCGAGGGGCGTGGCGGCGTGGCACTCCAGGACCTGTTCAAGACCAAGAGCCCGTTTGATGAGCTGCGTGCTACGGTTATCGCCTATGTGAAGCAGGAGACGCTGGGCCCCGCGAAGGCGCTCGGCCGCTACCTGGCATTCGGGATCGCCGGAGCGATCACCATTCTCCTTGGCGTCGCGCTGCTGCTTTTGGCGCTGCTGCGCCTGCTCCAGACCGAGACGGGCACAGCGATGTCCGGGAACCTGAGCTGGATCCCCTATCTCCTGGTGGCGATCGTCGGAGGGTTGGTGGCTCTGATGTCATTCACGGCGGCGAGGCGCAAGGCTTCCGCCAAGGAGCTTATGAAGTGAGCGTCCGCGCACCGCGGCCGCGCGTTTGAGAGGGTTCTGATGGCTGAGAACAAGGTCACCAAGGAAGACCTACGCGAGAAGTTTTCCCAGCTCGAAGGTGGTCTGGGAAAGGCAAGAGATGCGGCGGCGCCGGCTCTGCCGATGATTGCCGCCGGGCTCGGGGTGGCCGTCTTCATCGTCGGGCTGCTGTTCGGCTTCCGCATCGGCCGCAAGAGGAGCGCAGTTGTCGAAATCACGCGCATCTGAGCGGAAGCGCCCCGCCAAGGGCCCGGGGCCGCTCGGATCCGCGGCGCAGAAGCTTCTGGGCGGATCGCTGGCCCGCTTCTCGCCGGCTCTGCGGTATTTTGCCATCGGCCTCTGGGTCTACCGCCGTCTCAAGAAGCGGTCGATGGGCCAGAAGGCCAAGATCACGCTCAAGCCGGGCGACGCATTCGAGATACGCAGCAAGCCGCGCAAGTGACCCGGGTCTCTGGCCGCGGAGCGGTGCTGCCCGGGGTGCCGGAATGAGTGACCGGAATGCTCCTTTCGTGCAGAAGGATACCGGCGCGCCCTTCGGCGCCGGCGAACGGGTGCTGGCCTTCGACGAGAGGAACCGGAGTCAAACTCTGGTTCTGTCGGCGGGAACGAAGACATCCACTCACTACGGCGCGATCAGCCATGACGATGTAATCGGCGCGCCTCCCGGCTCCAAGATCCGCTCATCCAAGGAGAGGACTTTCGTGGTCGTACGGCCGACCTTGGCCGAGGCAATAGAGGCGATGCCGCGGGGCGCACAGGTCATCTATCCCAAGGATCTCGGCCACATCCTTGTGGCGGCCGACATCAGGCCGGGCCAGCTCGTGCTGGAGTCCGGCGTGGGCTCAGGAGCCCTCTCCATGGCGCTGTTGAACGCCGGCACCAATGTGATCGGTTATGAGCTGCGCGAGGACTTTGCAAATCGGGCACGCAACAACGTGGGCGCATATCTTGGCGCCACGGCGCTGGAGCGCTACGCGGTCGAGTTGAGGGATATCTACGAAGGGGTGGATGGCGGCCCGTACGACAGGGTACTTCTCGACTTGCCAGAGCCTTGGCTGGTGCTGGACCATCTCAGGGGGAGACTCTCGACGGGAGGGATCGTGCTGGCTTATCAGACGAGCGTCGGCCAGCTCGAGCAGCTGCGGGTCCGTCTTCGCGAACTCGGGTTTG
>JAKAOC010000164.1 GCA_021823385.1 Actinomycetes bacterium | reverse complement strand
TCGAGATGAGGAGCGCCTCGTAAAAGACGACCGCCCCCAACCCCGCCACGGTGCCGACCAAGACTGCCAATATGAGGTGGCGCGTGGTGGTGGGGTAAGTGTGAAAGCGCTCCTTAAGTCCCTGCGGGCGGCGGCTGTGCACGCTCATGTGGGCCTGACCCCGCTGCCCCGAACTTCCCGGGCAGGATCAACTATCCCGGCCGCCCCGCATACGCCTGTGTAGTTCAAGACTCGCCCTCGCGTCATTCCACCGACCTCGACCGGCACGCCGCGTCGGCCATAATTTGCAAAGTCTCGCGCCGATTGCACCGAGAGCTTCTCGGTCGCACCCGCGCGACGCTCTTCAGCGATACCGAAGGCAAAGCGCGCCAAGCCGCAAATGGCCGGCGCCAGCACGAGGAACGAACCCGAGGCTCCATCCAGCAGGCCATTCTACCTGCACTCGGAGATGAATCCCGGGCTTTCCCCAGATCCGCCACTTGGGACCGCCCCGCGCCTAAGCAGCTGTCATCCATGGCATTTTCCCAACGAGGCCTTCGTGCCGGGCGGCGAGAGTTCACCCTCTTCCAAGTTTGGGGATCCGGCAATAAACCCGGTTGCGCGCGAGAAAGGGCTGCTCGCAGTAACCATGCTCACCAGCTCACTGGATCGGTTTACGAGCGCGGGCATCGAGACGCCGGATGAATTGGTCGTTCTCCCAACTCGTAGCGGTTGGCAAAAACCCGCAGGAGCCGGTGCCGTTTTCCGGCAAATCAAGTCTCGCAACGCAACACACTTTCGCCCAGCCCGCACCCTCGCCTCGCCTGCCATGGGTAGGGGCAGGGCCGGCGCGGGGGCAGGGCCGGCAACTCCGGAGCGGTCGGCCTGGGAAAGGCGCCGGGACGGGTCCGGCGGCGGCGCAATAGCGGCGGGGCCCCACTCCGGCGCTCCCCGCTTGCTAGCATCTCGCCCGAGAAAGCTTGCCAAGGAGGCCAAGGTGCGCATCGGAATAATCGGAGCAGGGACCATGGGGATCGGCATCGCTCATGCGGTGGCAATCTCGGGCTGGGACGCCCTGGTGGTGGAGCCCGACGAGGCCCAACGCGAGAAGGCCGGCGCCCGCTTGGGCGATGTCGTCTCCTCCGGCGTGAGCCGAGGCAAGCTAACCCAGGCCGAGGCCGACGGCGCACTGGGCAGACTCTCCTACCATGCGGGGATCGCCGAGCTGCCCGAGGGTCTCGACTGGATCATCGAGTCCGTCCCCGAAAAACTCGAACTGAAGCGCGCGGTCCTGGCTCAGGCCGAAGGTCGGGCACCTCGATTCCTCGCCTCAAACACCTCGGCGATCTCCATATCCGCGCTGGCCGAAGGGCTCTCGGCCCCGGAGCGCTTCGTGGGCATGCACTTCTTCAACCCGGTCTGGTCCATGAAGCTGGTCGAAGTCGTCGTCGGAGCGCTGAGCCGGGACGACGCGGTCGAGGCCGCAGTGGATGCGGCCAAAGGGATGAGCAAGGAGCCGATCGTCGTCAAGGACGCTCCCGGATTCGCCAGCTCGCGCCTGGGCGTGCTGCTCGGCCTGGAGGCGATCCGCATGGTGGAGGAAGGCATCGCCTCTGCCGAGGACATCGACAAGGCCATGACCCTCGGGTACGGCTACCCGATGGGCCCGCTCCGTTTGGGAGACCTGGTCGGACTGGACGTCCGGCTGGCCATCGCCGAGCACCTTTCAGGGACCTACGGAGAGCGCTTCGCTCCGCCGGCCCTGCTTCGGGACATGGTCGCCCAGGGCAAGCTGGGCAAGAAGAGCGGCCAGGGCTTTTACACCTGGAGTTGAGCCCGGCCTAAGCGCAGGGAGGCGCCCCCACCAGGTTCAGGGCCAGGATGGCGACCTCGGCCCTGACCTCTTCGGCGGTGAGAGGACCGCGCTGGTCGAACCAGTTGGAGACGGCCGTGCACATGGCGATGACCGCCCGGGCGGCCAGCTTGGGGTCACGAACCCTGAATGCGCCCGAGGCGCTCCCTTGCGCTATCACGCCGACCAGCCGCTGCTCGTACTCGTCCCTCATGCCGACGATCTCCTCCCGGCTTCCGGGCTCGAGCGAGCGCAGCTCCGAGTTGGCCACGAAACCGAAGCGGAGATGGCTGATGTGATAGGAGACGTGGTTGGCGACGAACGCCGAGAAGCGCTCCAGGGGGTCCTCCCCGGCCTCGACGAGGGCCTTTTCCGAACCCGAGAGCAGGTCCCCCATCACCTGGCGCATAACCGTCAGGAGCACCTCATGCTTGGAGGCGAAATGGTGGTAGAGCGCGGCGACGGTCACCCCGGCGCGCGCCGCGATGGTGCGCACCGTGGTGCCGCCGTAACCCTTTTCGAAGAACTCCGCCACCGAGGCCTCCAGGATGCCCTCTATCCCTGGGCGGATCCTGGCCACCGTCGGCTCGGGCTCACCTTGCCACGGAGGCGCTGCATCGGGCAATGCTTCCAACCTTTCCAACGCCTCCGGCGAACCTCCAGGCCCGTCTACCGGAAGGCGGCCAGCCCCGTGAGAGCCTCGCCTATCACCAGGGTGTGCATCTCGTAGGTGCCCTCGTAGGTGTAGACGCTCTCCAGGTTGTTCATGTGCCGGATGACCGGGTACTCGAGCGTGACGCCGTTGGCGCCCAGGATCGATCGGCACTCGCGGGCGATTTCCAGCGCCTGGCGGGTGTTGTTCATCTTGCCCGTGCTCACCTGCTCCGGCCGCAGCACGCCCTGGTCCTTCAAGCGGCCCAGGTGCAATGCCAGGAGCATCCCCTTGCCGAACTCGAGCGCCATCTCGGCATACTTCTTCTGGGTGAGCTGGTACCCCGCGATCGGCCGATCGAACTGCACCCTGTCCACGCCGTAGTCGAGCGCAGCCTCAAGGCAGTCGCGGGCGGCGCCCATGACGCCGAAGATGATCCCGAAGCGAGCCTCGGAGAGGCAGGTCAACGGACCGCGCAGGCTGGAAACCCCGGGAAGCACCGCGTCGGCGGGAAGGCGCACGTCGTCCAGCACCAGCTCGGAGGTGACCGACGCCCTCAGGGACAGCTTGCGATGGATGGCAGGGGCCGAGAAGCCCGGCGTGCCGGCTGGGACGATGAAGCCTTGGATTCCCGCATCGGTCCGGGCCCAGACAACGGCCACATCCGCCACGCTGCCGTTGGTGATCCACATTTTGGCGCCGTTCAGCACCCAGTCAGAGCCATCACGCTTGGCCGTGGTGCGCATCCCTGCCGGGTTGGAGCCAACGTCGGGCTCGGTAAGGCCGAAACAGCCTATGACCTCGCCCGAGGCCATGCGGGGCAGCCACTCGTTCTTCTGCTCCTCCGAGCCGAAGGCGTGAATCGCCTTCATGGCCAGGGAGCCCTGCACGCTCACCAGCGAGCGGATGCCCGAGTCGCCCGCCTCCAGCTCGGTGCAGGCCAGGCCATAGGCGACGGCACTGGTCCCGGCACAGCCGTAGCCCTCGAGGTGCATCCCCAGCACGCCCAGATCGCCCAGCTCGCGCGCCAGCTCGCGCGCCGGAATCTCCCCTGTCTCGAACCACTCCGCCACCTCGGGCTTCACCCGCTTCTCGACCCACCTGCGCACCACCGAGCGCATCTCGCGCTCCTCATCGGTGAGCAGGGAGTCGATGTCGAAGAGCTCCTCCAGGCCTTGCCTCTTGCCAGCCATCGCCACCCCTTGGGTATAGGTCCCTACCATGGACCCGAACGAAAACTAAGCATACACTCAGTTTTTTGGAGGATCCCAGTTCCGCCCGAGCGGGGTCCACGGCTATCCTCCTTGACGTGAGCGCCTCCACGCCGGCCGGGGCCGAAGGATTTCTGATACGCGTCTCGGCGCGCGCGCGGCGCCCTCGCATCAGCGTCGATCCCCACGGGCGGGCCACGGTGGTGATACCTCAGGGCTTCGACCCCGGCCTCGCCGCCGAGCTCGTCTCCCAGCGCGCGGACTGGATCAGCTCGGCCAGGACCAAGATGGCCGAGCGCTATCCCGGCTCGGGCCAGACCGCACTTCCCGCCACCCTGCACCTTCCCGCCACCGGAGAGAGTTTCGAGCTCAGCCACGGCCTCGCCGCCGTGGCGCCGGCCGTTAGAGAGGACCCTCGGGGCGTCCTGCTCCTGAGGGGGCCGGGCCGCGACTCCGAGGCGGAAAGGCGCGCGCTCCTCGCCTGGCTGGCCCGGCACCTCAGGCCGTGGGCCGAGAGCCGCCTCGCCGATATCGGCGAGCCACACGGGCTGGCGCCGTCCAAAGTCGCCCTGCGCTCACAGCGAACCCGCTGGGGGAGCTGCTCCGCCTCGGGAACCATAAGCGTCAACGTGCGCACCGCCTTCCTGGAGGCAGGGCTGGCTGACTACGTCATCGCCCACGAATTGGCGCACCTGGCCGTGATGAGCCATGGCCCCGCCTTCTGGCAACGCCTCGACTCGATCATGCCGGGTGCGGCCAAGCTCGACCGCGAGCTTTCGCGGGCCGGGCGCACACTGCCCGGCTGGCTCCTATGACCGCGCTGCGGATGCGTAAGCCATCATGGCTCGACCGCCGCACCGTGGCCGAACTGCGGATCGCGGCCTAACGGCTGGGGAAGAAGGGTGACGGCTCGCAGCATCACCGAGCCGGCTTGCGCGGCGGAGGCCCTCCCGGAACCCGTAGGACACTCCGTGTCCGGCTACTGAGAATCCCCATTTCAGGGAAAGGTACGATTCTTGGGTCCCGTCTCAGCCTACGTGGTGCCACCCGATGGCCTATGATCCCCTTTCAGGCCCCCATTTGGGAAAAGGGTACCAAGTTGATCGAGTGCGACGGGATGTAGGCGGTGGATGCCACAACGGTCCTCGAGCGGGATGCCGCCCGGCAGGCTGTCACTACGGTCCTGGCGGCGGCCTGTGCGAGCGAGGGCGCAACGCTGTTCTTGGTGGGTGAGGCGGGAATCGGCAAGACGACCTTGCTCGACGAAGCCTGCGAGCTGTCGCGGGACTTGGGATTCGCGGTGGCGCGAGTCCGCTGCTCGGAGGTCGATGCGTCGATCCCGTTCGGAATGATCGATCGGCTCTTCGGCAAGGTGGCCGGTCTCGCCGAGGGCTTGGGTGGGGAGGGAAGATCCCCTGCCGACGTGTTTGCCGCCCGCTACATGGGTCTCGTCGACTGGCTCCGCTTCGGGGCGCCCTGGCTCCTGCTCCTTGCCGTCGACGACCTGCAATGGTCGGACCCCGACTCTTCCAACCTGCTCGCAGCGCTGTGCCGCCGCCTCGGCGGCTCGAAAGTGGCGGTGGTGGCCGCTACGCGCTCCTGGCCCTCGGCCGGCCTTTACCAGGCGCGCTTGCTGGTCCAGGATGGCTTCGCCCAGGTGGAGTACCTCCAACCGCTCTCGGAGAAGGCGAGTCTGGCCTTGCTCGACGCGCGGCTGGATGGCACGCTTCCCGCCGAACTGGCCGGCCTGGCCCATCTGAGTTGTGCCGGTAACCCTTTACTGCTCGTGGAGGTGGCCAACGCCTGGGCCCGAGGGGAGAACCTGCTCTCCGACCCGGCCTCGCTGAGCGAGCGTGTGTTCCTGCCCCGCTTCGCCGGTGTAGGCCCGGATTCATTGCGATGGGCTCGGGGGGCCAGCGTCCTCGGCTCACGTTTCCACGCTTGGTTTGTGGCGACGCTGGTGGGTCTGGGCGAGAGGGAGGCTCTGATCGCGCTGGAGGAGTTGTGCAACTCCGGGATCGTGCGAGAATCAGCAGACGGCGAGGCGGAGTTCGTCCACCCGCTCTTTCGCCAGGCCCTCTACGACGACATGGCGATCCCGGTGCGCCAGGGCCTGCATGCCCGGGCGTTCAGGCTGCTCCAGGATTCGGGGGCGCCCAGTGCCGAAGTGGCGGCGCACGCTGTGGCTGCAGGCATTCGCGGAGACCCGTCGGCACTGCAGGCTGTGCTGTCGTCAGCTCGAGCCGCAATGGCTGCAGGTGCGGTGGCCGCCGCCGCGGAGCAGTTCGCCAACGCA
>JAKAOC010000163.1 GCA_021823385.1 Actinomycetes bacterium | reverse complement strand
TATCCCTCCTTGGAGGTTCTAGGTATGTGTTCAACTCCCTAGATACCATGGCCGCCGCTCACGCGGCGGAGAATCTGCACAAGATTCGGGACACAACTCCAGCGTGACGACAATGCAGCTATCAATCTCGCCCGCTGGGCGAGCCAGGGTTCAGTTGGAGCCCCGGTGAAGCGTGGAGCCGAGCATCAGACTGAGTCTCACTCAGCAGCTGGCGATGACACGCAGAAGGGAGACCCGACTTCGGTTGGGTCGAACAACTCCGTGAGGAGTGCAACATGAGTGGACTCACTAGAGCTCACTCAGTTGCAACGGTCCGCGAGTCCGCCGGCCTCCGGCTGATGCGCGAACGGCGCCGTGAAAAGGCGTCGCTCCTACCGTGCATGGTGGCGAGGGACTTAAAGCAAAATCGGTCACTGGATGGGGAGCCTGTGGACCGCGTGTCCAGGGTCCGGGCCCGAAGCCGACCTGGTTCGGTCAGGGGTTGCTCGGCGCGTCCGTGCTGTGCACACACT
This sequence comes from Actinomycetes bacterium, assembly GCA_021823385.1. Next base: position 5,528 of record JAKAOC010000163.1, on the reverse strand, counting down.
TCTGAATTCCGGCATGGCAGCGCGAACTTGAGAGCTGAAAAGCCACTGCGATCCAGGCGCCGTCCAGGATCCACGTCGGGCGCTCGGCGGCGTGTCGCCGACGCAGTACCATCCAAGGGTTCCGCGCCACCAGAGAGCCGAACGTGTTTTGCCTTTTGTCGCGCCGCGAACCGGCGAGATTGTCGCCGACGCGAATTTCGCAGCCGGGTTTGGGTGCGGACGTAAAGGGGGCAGCCGGCCTCAGCGATCCTCACCGGGTGCGGCCGAATTGGTGTCGGGTACCTCGGTAGGTGCTACGACGACCTGTTGGTTCAGCTCGTCGACGTGGACGACCACTGGCGCGAATCCAACCAGCTCATCGGGCTCGAAATCGGCGAAGGTGAGGATGATGATCTTGTCTCCTGGCTGGACCAGCCTGGCGGCGGCACCATTGAGGCAAACCTGGCCCTTCCCACCCAAGATCGCGTAGGTCTCGAATCGGGCCCCGTTGTTGATGTCGAGGATGGCGACCTGCTCATTCTCTAGGATGTCCGCGGCAATCATGAGCTCCGCATCCAAACTTATAGAGCCAACGTAATTCAGGTCCGCATCGGTCACCGTGGCTCGGTGAATCTTGGACTTAAGCATGCGGCGCCGCAGGGCTAACCCTCCTCAAGAGTCTTTTTTACGTGAAAGCGAGGACCCGGACGACTTGTCGCCTGGACTGCTCGCTCCACTAGCGTAGCGGCGACCTGCCGCGCCCGCAAAGGCGGATAATGCCGGCCGGGTGCTCGGCCCGCAACGGTCAAGGCTCCGGAGGCTGGCTTTGCATCACCACGAAGCCCTGGACAACCGACTTGGGCGCATCGACCGCTACCGTTTGTGGCAGCGCGCGGGCACGATCCAACTGGGCTCGTCAATCCGTCCCGTTGTCGGTCCAGGTTTACCCTGATGTCTCAGCTCCGGTGCAGTAACGCCCGCCCTTGCGAGTGACGAACCCCACCGTACGCATCGGCTTGTAGGGTCGCCTGGTCCTTGGCCGAGGCAAAAAACGACGGTTCGGTATCCGACGTGGAAACGGGCCGGGCGCCTTTGTCTGCCGCCGCGGTTGTGTTAGCTAGCTGGAGCGTGCTCTAGTACGATCCGACCCACGACATTGCCAGACCGGAGGCGGTCGATCATCGTGTTGACCTCGGCTATCGGAACCACCTCCGCGGGTATCGGCTTGATCTTTCCTTGCCTCGCCAAATCGAGGATCTCGTTGAGTTCCGATCGGGTACCGATCAGCGAGCCTCGCAGCGTAAGTTGCGTGACGGCCAAGGTGACGAGGGGAAGTTGAATGCTCCCGCCAAATAGTCCGCTGCTCACGTAGGTGCCACTCCCCTTGAGTGCCCCAGTGCCGAGCTTTCCGGTGGCATCCGAACCCACCGTGTCCAGCACGCCCGTGACGCCGCCTCCCGTCGCGCTCCTAAGCTGCTGCGGCGTGCCATCGTCCCTTGCGTCGAACGCCAGTTCCGCACCGTAGGTGTCGACCGCCGTCTTCAACTTCGCCTGGTCCACGTCGGCGACTATTACCTTCTCGAACCCGATCGCCTTGGCGATGGCCAGCGCCATCATCCCCACGCCGCCTAGACCAAGGATTGCGACCCACTGGTCACGCAGGTTGCCCAACTTCTTTAGCGCCGAATAGGAAGTGAGGCCCGAGCACGCATAGAGGCCGGCAACAGCTGGGTCGATCGACTGGGCATCAATTAGGAATTTTGCGTCGCGCACAACCACCTTTTCCGCGTGACCTCCCGGAGCGTGTATTCCAAGTTGGCGTTTGGAACCGCACATATCGTCTCGATCTGACTGGCACGCGTCGCATTTGCCGCAGCCGATCCAGGGATACACTACGATCGCTTTGCCCTTGTCGGATTCCGACAGACCGGACTCGGGTCCAAAGGCTTCCACGACCCCGTAGATCTCGTGCCCGAGTGAGTGGGGCAGGTGGACTCCGATCTTGCTGACATCCAGACGGCTCTCGCCGCCCAGTTGGTAGTAGCCGTCAATGAGATGGAGGTCGGTATGGCAGAGTCCAACGTTCTGCACGCGGACGACGACCTCTGTACCTTCCGGCGTGGGATCGTTCAGCTCCACGGCGCGCAAAGGTTCGCCGAATTTTTCGATGACGTATGCCTTCATGGTTGGGTGCTCCTTGGTTGATGGAAAAGCTTCTGCAAGATCAGTAGTCTCCGGCCAGGTCACGCTTGCCAACTTCGCTCGAGCTGGCTGCGTGTCCCAGGATGTTGCGTGCCATCGAGGATTCCTCCCTAGCCGACCTGGCTCGATAGATGCTGGCTCGCAATGCGTGCGCCTCGGAGGATCCCGGTTCGGCAAGGACGGCAAATTCGACCAGGTGGCAGGCCATGCGCTCATCACCTGCCGCGCTGAGCTGCGCAGCTCGGACAAGGACCCGGTCCAAACCGCCGCTCAGCTCCACCCATTCCTGGGCCTGCTGGGCTCGAGGGGCGGGAAGCAAGTTGTCCGGCTCCCCGTCGTACCAGCCCCCATAGCGGCGCCAAACGTTGCGCACGAGGAACTGGGGATGATCGTAAACCGGGCGAAGATACGGCTTGCCAGCGAGATGGCGAGGCATTTCGACCGAGTGCAGGACTTCGTCGAGAGACTTTCCCTGGTTCATCAGCACGAGCGTCTGGTCCTCAATCGAATCCAAAACCTCGGCCGTGTCGGTCAGAGCAACCCGGATCCGATCTGCGCCGAATATCGGCAGGCCGTGGCCCGCGACCATGACTTCCGCTTCCAGCGCGGCCATTTTTCTGAGAGCGGTTGCCCAATCGCTCAGATAGCGCTGGACCTTTTGCGGATTGCCGGCATTGGGCACGCTGTAAACGAAGAGGTCGCCAGGGTGGACGAGTCGCAGCTCAGGCACCCAGGTCCAGGTGGCATCCTCTGTTTCGCCGCGGGCGTGGTGCAGTTCGAAGGTCATGGCACCTTGCGAGAAGGTGATCTTGTCGGAGTAGGTTTGGTCCGGCGACCTGTATTCCTCGGGCCACGAGAAATCCAGAGGCCTGGCGAATTGACGTTGGTTGATCGCCGAGTTCCATCCGAGCGTCTTGACGTATCGCGCGAAATGCTCTGGCACGAGTTCATGAGCGTAGACTCTCGGCCGCGGTATGCCCTGGTCAGCCGCTTCCTGGTCGAACGGGCCCACCCCGAATACGTGGTCGACATGATGATGGGAAAAGACCGCGGCGGCCAATCTGGCACTGCTTCGCCAGCTGCGAACCTGCTCGTGCAGGATTGCAGTATCCCAGGGTCGGCCGGTATCGAGCATGACGAGGCCGTCCCCCGTGTCGATTGTTGTAACGCTGGCCACGCTCTTCAGGTAAAGAACGCCATCTGCGATCTCTTCGGCCCTCTTGTTCGCAGCCGGGAAGACGGGGTGGTGCTCATGCACCAGGTCTCCTTCCCCGTTCCAGTGGCGCTCGGCCAGTTCGCGGATTCCCTCAGTCGCCATTTTCCTGCTCCCTTTCAGCGTTGAAGCGTGATTGTTGTTGGTCCTTGTTGCCATCGACCCGCCACTTCCTCGGTCGGAAAGATCGCATTGTCTCGTCGGGCCCACTGGACCGATTCATTGGCGGCTTTGGACGGGAACGGCCCCGGTTTCATATCCGAAGCGCCCCTTTCCGGAAGGAAGTGTGTCCGCGGGTTCGACCGCACACGGGAATTCCGGAGGGTGGCGGAATGCCCGACAATCCGCACGGTGAAGTTGGTGCCGGTGGGGTGTGTCCGCGTAATTGAGCGGACCGGCCTTTTCGGGTCGTTGGTCCTGTGAACTGCTCGTAAACCCCCATCGCTCCCCGCGGCGCGCGCGTCGGTGCGGATCGCTCCCCATCCAGGCGGATTCATTTGCGCTACGTGTGCAGCGGGTAGGTGCTCCCCACGCATAAGCCCCCCATCGGTGGATCAGCGGTCTAACGCCACGGACGGCAGCCACGCTCACATGTCCGGGATCCAGGAGGGAATTCCGCCTTTCGGCTCTTCGCGCTCGTCCGGCGGCTTTTAGATTCCCGGCCCTGCAGTTGTGTGTGCGTTCTGCGTACGATAGTGTGTATATCGAACATATGCTATGCCAACCCAAAGGCGCGGTCAACCCGCCGTCGCTCCGGATCCACAGTGCTCGGCGGATTTCGGCTACCTCTCGAAGCCCAAGGGCCCTGGTGGGAATCAGTGGGCTGGGTAATTTGCGGTCTCAGCGATTCATGCCTTGTTGGCCAGGCCGACACTTTGCGTGGTGGGGATCCATCGAACCATTGCCGCGACTGGTTTTGATCGGTGCGTGTACCGATTGGACCGCGCCAAATCTGGCGCGCAACGGTCGGCGGTCGCGGCAAAATCTGGCCGCGATGCGGCTGAAATCTTGGTGCCGCGGCATGTGCCGCGGCATGTGCCGCAGCGTCGCCAGGAGCATTGCGGAAAGGCACGCAACGCTCGCTTATGGCGATATCCTGTAGCCGACTCCACAGAGGGGAGCAAATTTGGTGCCCGGGGATCGTGATTCCAGCCAGCATGTCCAATCTGTGGAGAGAGTCTTCGCGGTTATACGGACCTTCGGTGGCGACAACCCGTCACTTACACTTTCGGAAGTGGCCAAGCGAGCGGGCCTGACCCGTGCGACCGCTCGTCGGCTCCTGCTCACGCTGGAGTCGCTCGGTTACGTGGGTTCACGTGGGAGAGCTTTCTTCCTGCGCCCCCGCATGCTCGATTTAGGGTTTGCTTATTTGGCGTCGGTCCCGGTGTGGGGAGTGGTCCAGGGCCACCTCGAGATTCTTGTACAACGTGTCATGGAGTCTTCTTCGGCGTCCGTGCTAGATGGCCCTGACATCATTTACACGGTGCGAGTGCCAACGAAACGCATCATGAGCATCCAAATTGAAGTCGGAACGCGCCTTCCGGCATTCGCGACCTCCATGGGTAGGGTTCTCTTGGCCTCTCTTGGCGAGGAGGAATTGGAGTCCTACCTTGGCGAGGCCAGTCTGACCAGGTTGACCTCCCAGACGCTGACGACTCCGGACCAGCTGCGCAAAACGCTCGATGTCGTCCGAGAACAAGGCTGGTGCATGCTCGACCAGGAGCTCGAGATAGGTGTCAGGTCCATCGCTGTGCCTCTGCATGACTCTGTGGGACGGGTATTCGCGGCAGCAAACATTTCAACTCAAGCGGCACGCGTTCCCGCGGAGCAGTTGCAGCAGGAGATACTTCCACAGCTTCTCGATTCCGCGAAGGCCATCGATGACGACATAGTGGCCCTCCGATGGGAGCAGGAACGCTAGGTCTGCCGCGGTTGCCCTGGGTCTGGGGCCAGCTTTGAGGCTGAGCTACGGCGCCTCTGCGATCTTTCGCATGGCTAGCCAGGGACGGGCGCCGGCTCATCCTTGGCACCCTGCCTGTATTTAAGAAGCGTGCGACTGAGTATTCCACCAACTCGTTACCGCCTGTTCCACTAATTCGTTTCCACGCATTCCAACAACTTGTTTCCAGCCATT
>JAKAOC010000162.1 GCA_021823385.1 Actinomycetes bacterium | reverse complement strand
GAAGAAGACGCAAGTAACAGCGGACGAGGCGAGCCAAATGAACCAGCGGAAGCGGGCCAGGGCGGGGTCGGCGGCCTCGTGAATCAGGGCGCCGGCCAGCATGAGCACGATGGCGACCACCCCGGTGAGCATCAAACGCGCCGATATGGAGAACTCCGCCCAGAAGCGCGTCGCGGTGAGGGTCATGCCGATCACCACCAGCGCACCGCCGAGATAGCCCATCGCCTCCGCCGCGGCAGGAATCTTGCGGGGTCGACCGGCAACGGCACGCACAGGCTCCGGCTTGGAGCCGCGGCTCTCCTCGAAGGCAACTATCGCCTCCGATTCAGACGGGGTGATGAGCCCTGCACCTGTCCAGCGGCCCAGCTCATCGGCCAGCCGGCTGCCACGGGCGCCCGCCATCGCCGGAACGCGCGCCGGGCGTTTGATCTCTGATGCCGGCTCGGGCCGATCCATGGCCGTCGACGGGGCGGCGCCCGCACGAGACCTGTGCCGAGACCCATGCAGCCAAACGGCCGCTGCGACGACAATCACCAGTAGGGCGGGGATCCCCAGGCTTGCAAGCATCGCACACCTCCTCATTCGCACCTTCTCCGCAATTATTCATTGCAGCAAAGGTCGTATATAGGGCAAGAGGTCATGCTTGCTATGGCGGCCGCCGCTGCGGCAGGGCGCCGGCAGGGGAGGTCGCGGGGGTCCCGCCTTCGGGCTGCCTAGGTGTCCCCCAACGCCTCCGCGATCGCCTCGGCGACAGCACCGGTCTCGACCAGGAACCCGTCATGGCCCACGGCGCTCTCCACGACACGGACCGGCCGGCGGCCAGGCAGCAATGAGGCGAGCTCAAGCTGCTGAGCCAGCGGATAAAGGCGATCCGAGGAGATGCCCACCACGGTCACGTCCGCCTCGACACCTGAAAGTGCCGAGCGGATTCCACCTCGGCCCCGCCCCACGTCGTGATGGTTCATGGCCGTGCTGAGCGTGATGTAGGAGTTCGGGTCGAATCGCCGGGCCAGCTTCACGCCGTGGTGGTCCAGGTAGGACTGGATCGCGTACCGGCCGCCTGCCAGCGGATCCTCACCATCCTGGCCGGACCGACCGAAGCGCTGCTCCATCTCCTCTGAACTGCGGTAGCTGAGCTGCCCGATCCCTCGCGCGATGGCCATACCCTCCCAGGGGCCGGCCTCCAGACCGTAGTAATCGCCGCCGGCGAAGTTGGGATCGAGTCGAATGGCGCGCGTCTGCAGTGAGCACAAGGCAATCTGCTCGGCGGAGGCCGCGGCTCCCACTGCAAGGAAAACCGCCCGCTCCACGCTCGCAGGATAGGAGACCGCCCACTCCAGTGCCCGCATGCCTCCCATGGAGCCACCCACGACGGCAGCCCAGGCGCGTATGCCTAGCACGTCGGCAAGCCGCTTCTCCACTGCCACTTGGTCTCTTATGGTTATGGACGGAAACCTGGACCCGTATGGCCTGCCGTCGGGCGCGGTCGATGACGGACCTGTGGTGCCACGGCACCCGCCCAGCACGTTCGGGCAGACAACGAACCATCGGGAGGTGTCTATAGCCGCGCCATGGCCGATCAAGCCCTCCCACCAACCGGGGTCCGATTGCGCAGCGCCGGCCGCGGCATGGGAATCTCCGGTCAAAGCGTGCAGGACCAGGATCGCATTGGTCCCGGATGCGTTCAGGCTCCCCCAGGTCTCGAATGCAACCTCAACCGGCCCCAGCGAGGCGCCGGACTCGGTCACGAACTCCTGGTCGCCGAAAGCGCGGAGGAAGCGGCGGCCGTCTCCGGGTTCGCCGCTCCCCCGCCCTCGCGCTCTGACCGCCGTGTCAGTCACCCTTGGCGGCACGGAAGCCGGCTTCCAGGTCACCCAGGATGTCGTCTAGGGTCTCCAGTCCGATGGAAAGCCTGATCAAGTCAGGCGTCACACCTGTCGAGCGCTGGTCCTCCTCGGTCAGCTGGGCATGGGTGGTGGACGCAGGATGAATCGCCAGGCTGCGCACGTCCCCGATATTGGCCAGGTGGCTGAAGATCTCCAGGCCCTCGATAAAGTGGCGGCCGGCCTCCGCGCCACCCTTGATGCCGAATGCAAGTACCGCTCCGGCGCCACGCGGCAGATAGCGCGTCTGCCGAGAGTGCCAGGGGCTGGAAGTCAAACCGGCGTACGAGACCCAGGCGACCTCATCGCGGCCTTCCAGCCACTCGGCAACGGCTTGCGCGTTCTGCACATGCCGCTCCATGCGCAGCGACAGCGTCTCCACCCCTTGCAGGAAGAGGAAAGAATTGAAGGGGGTAGTGGCGGCGCCTATGTCCCTCATGTACTGCAAGCGGGCTTTTAGAACGAAGCGGGCCTGGAACAGCGGCTCGGGCAGCTGCGAGAACACCAGCCCGTGATAGCTGGGATCGGGCTCGGTGAATCCCGGGAATCGCCCGCTCCCCTCGTAGTCAAAAGTTCCCCCATCGACGATTACGCCGCCGATGGAAGTCCCGTGGCCACCGATGAACTTGGTCGCGGAGTGAATCACTATGTCCGCGCCGTAGCGTAGGGGCTGGGCGAGGTAAGGGGTGGCAAGCGTATTGTCGATCACCAGCGGTATCCCGTGGGCATGCGCGACCGCCGCAACTGCTTCGAAGTCGAGGATGTCGCCCTTGGGGTTTCCTATTGTCTCCGCGTAGAAGGCCCTCGTCTCCGGCCTAATCGCGGCTTCCCATGCCGAGAGGTCATCCGGGTCGTCGATGAAAGTGGCCGTAATCCCAAGCTTGGGAAGAGTGTTGCGAAGCAGGTTGTAGGTTCCTCCGTAAAGGGAGGCCGCCGCGACGACATGGCCTCCACCCTCGGCAAGGTTGAGAAGGGTGAGGGTCTCGGCCGCCTGCCCGCTCGAGGTGGCGAGCGCAGCCACGCCGCCCTCGAGGGCGGCGATCCGCTCCTCGAAGACCGCCTGGGTCGGGTTCATGATCCGGCTGTAGATGTTCCCCGGCTCCGACAGGTCGAAGAGCGCCGCTGCGTGCGCCGTGTCTCGGAATGCGAAGCTGGAAGTCTGGTAGATAGGGGTCGCGCGGGCGCCCGTCACCGGGTCTGGGGCGGCGCCTGCATGAATCTGTCGTGTCTCGAATCCCCACTGGGACATATCGGTATTTCTCCTGAATCGAAGCGTTGGCCAATGGGCCGAACGAGGGCAAAGCAGTGCCCGGGAAAGTTGGTGAAAGTTTGGATCTTGGAGTCGCCGTGCGCGCACGCCGCGCGACAGGGCTTGGTCAGCTTCGCCTCAGCTGGACATTCGCGCCATCGGTCCTCCCTCAGTCGAGAGGGACACCGGCACTTGGGCGCCGAGAGTCCCGCCTTGCCTACCGATTGCGGCAGGCCATCTCTTCCTCCGGGGGCACCGTCTTGCGGGAGCGGTTGCCGGCTCGCCATGCCGGAGGGCTTAGGGCGAGCATCTTGAGCCAAGGAACATATTAGTGGGAAATGTCCCGATTCGCCCCAGAGATTCGGGGCACGAATTCAAAAAAAGAAAGGGGGGCGTCATCTTGACGCCCCCCTTTCCGGCACTTCGATGGGTTTAGCGGACCTTGTAACGCGCTCCGGAACCCTGGCGGCGACCCCGCTGCCCCCACTGGGAGGACCCTCCGCGCCGCGGCGCATAGGAACTTTCGCTCCTGCGCTCGGGCACTTCGTAGGGCTGGGCGGAAAACTCTTCACCTCGGGAAATTCCTGCCAAGTCGGGCGCACCAAGGGCTGCCTGGACGATGCCGGTGTCGAGACCGACCACCTTCTGCATCCGCACTACTTCGCGCGCCTGATGGCGCGGAACCAGTGTGGCAACGACACCCTGTGCGCCACCGCGGGCGGTCCTGCCCGAGCGGTGCAGGTAGGCCTTGTGGTCCTCGGGGATGTCGTAATGTACAACCAAATCCAGGCCGGTGACGTCCAAGCCTCGCGCGGCAACGTCGGTAGCAACCAGGACCGCGGTCCTGCCAGTTGAGAACCTGCGCAGCGCGCGCTCGCGTGCGGACTGCCGCAGCCCTCCGTAGAAGGCCTCAGCCTCTACGCCGAGATCGCGCAAGCGCTCCGCGACGCGCTCGGCGCTGTCGCGAGTGCGCACGAAGACCAGGGTCCGCTCGGCTCCCGATGACATCCGCTCGACGTATTCAAGACGCTCCGCCGGATCCACCAGGAGAAAATGGTGCGTCATTGTGGCTACGGTCGGCTGATCCTCGGGCACTGCGTGAGTGACCGGATCCACCATGTGCCTGCGAACCAGCACAGTCACGTCCGCGTCGAGCGTGGCGGAGAAGAGCATCGTATGACGCTCCTCACCGGTGCCGGCGAGAATCTTGTTTACCTGTGGGACAAATCCCATGTCCGCCATGCGGTCGGCTTCGTCAACGACGACCATTTCCACATCTGACAAGTTGATCAGGCGCCGTTCCATCAAGTCGATCATGCGGCCGGGGGTCGCAACGGCGATGTCAACGCCTCGCTTTAGGCTCTTGGCCTGGCGGTCCATGGACGAGCCGCCATAGAAGACGTCGACCCGTGCCAGCTTGGCAGCAACTTGGCCGAGTACTTCGGCCACTTGGCTGGCAAGTTCGCGCGTAGGCACGAGGACGAGCGCGGTGGGCCGGGAAGGCTTGGCTTGGCGAACGTTCTGCACCATCGGCACGCCGAAGGCCAGAGTCTTGCCGGAGCCGGTTCCGGCCTTGCCGCAGATGTCACGGCCAGCCAAGGCATCCGCCAGGGTAAGGGCCTGAATCGGCGTGGGGGCAGTTATTCCATTGGCCGCAAGGTTGCGGCAGATGCGGGCGTCAACGCCCATCGAGGCAAAGGTATTTTCGGGCAAAGTCGTGTTTCCTTGAAGTCGTCTTAATATTTACGGGCAAACCCTCAGGTCTCCCGGATTCGACTTGCAAGGAGTTGGAAGGTCTTCTGCGAACTGATGGGCCGCAGGCGCCAACAACAAACTAGTCGGAACGCGACCCATTCTCGGCGGCCCTCAAATGAACAGGACCAATTGAGCCGCGGTGACCAGCCAGACGGCGACCAGCGGGGACCATCTGGCCAGATCGAGACGCCGGGTGCGGAACAAGATAAGCCAGGCCATAAGCCAAAGTGGATCCAGGCTGCGCAGGTCGGCATTTCCGGACCATTCGCCGCCCGTCAGGCTGACCATGAGAGCCAGCGCGGCAACCAAGGCGATCTTGACATAGAGTGGCGCCTCAGAGCGGCGCAGCACTACAAGTGCCGTCACGACCACGAGAAATAGTCCCGCAAACTGTAGGAACCAGAGCAGATTCGCGGTCCCCAGCGGAGATGCCAGGCGGTTCAGGATCGCCGGGACCATGTGCGTGAAGGGGAGCCCCAGGTTGGACGCGGCAAATCCCGCCAAGACGAAGTGGCCTGCCTGCGAGACCACCACCGCCTGCCATGCGAAGAACGCCACCGTTGGAAGGGCCGCTGCCAGGAACATCCCGCCCGAGCTATCCCCTCCGCGGCGGCGCAGGAAGGCCAAGAGCCACGTCACCCCGATCGCCATAACTATCAGCGTGCTGGCCTCCCGAGTCAGGACCGACGCGGAAAGCATGAGCGCAGCCGGCAGGTACCTCTTTCGTTCCAGCTGATACAGTCCGAGCACCAGCGTAAAGGCGGCCATCGGCTCGGTGAGATCGCGGCCAAGGCTTAACGCGTACCCCGGATACAGCGCGACCAGCAGCCCGAAGAGAGGATGCTTCCCGGAGGCGATGGCGAACTTGGCCAGGACCCAGGAAAGGCCCGCCAAGGAGGCCAGATTTACCAGAGGAAGAGCGTAGAGCAACAGGTGCGCCGAGCCGAACGAAAAGAGCCAGGCGACCAGGGGATAGCCGACCCTCTGAAGGCGAAAGGCACCGTCCAAGGTCACGCCGAATGCGTGACGCGCAAAGTCGAATGGCGCCAATGCGATGCGGAAGTAGAACTGCCCGTCGTAGCCGGCACCCGGAAGCACGGGCAAGTGCACGGGCACCTGCGCCGCGGTGACAAAGTTGCTCCCCGCCACAACTAGCGCGCCGATCACGC
>JAKAOC010000161.1 GCA_021823385.1 Actinomycetes bacterium | reverse complement strand
ACGGTGGCTTTCGTTCCGAACTTCCTCGCTGCCGGCATGCCCCGGTCTGAAAGTGGAGGCGTGCGCTTGGGTATCATTCGAAAGGAACTGGCTTCGTCGAAGCTGGCGATGAAGAATGTTTTCGCGAATCGCTCGATGCGTCAGCTCTTCATCGCGTTCTCGGGCTCACTGATCGGCGATGGCGTATTTGCACTAAGTGCGGTGGTATTTGCGTACAGAAGTGGCGGAGCTTCAGCGGTGGGAGTTCTCGCTGTTGTGCGCTACGTAGCGATTTCTTTGGTGTCTCCTTTCTCGTCGACGTTCGCTGACCAGTACAACCGCAAGACGGTGATGATCGTCTCCGACCTGGTGAGGTTGGTACTCGTGGCGTCGGCGGCCGCCATCGTAGCGCTGCAGGGGTCGAGGTGGATCGTCTATCTCATTGTCGTGCTCGTCGGAGTGGCAGGAACCGCCTTTCGGCCGGCGCAAGGGTCGATACTCCCCCTCCTCGCTCGTCGGACGGACGAGATTGCCGGCGCCAACGTCGTCTCGAGCACGGTGGAGAGTGTTGGCTTTTTCGCGGGACCGGCGCTTGCAGGTTTTTTGTTGGCATTCGCAAACGTCCCAATTGCGTTCGCATTCGATGCTCTAACCTTCGTCTGGTCGGTGGGCTTCGTGGCGTCGATTCAAATTCCACGGCCCGAGGAGCGTTCCTCGGAGCTCGCTGCAAAATTTGACAATGGTTCCGAAGCAGCCGCGATGAGGTCGCAGAGCTTTCTCACCCGAGCGATACAGGGGTTTCGCATGATCGAGGGTGATGCCAGTGTGCGCACCTTGGTGATCTTGTACATATTGCAGTGTGTCGTCGCCGGAGCGTCAGCGGTCTTCACCGTCGCAATTGCCCTGCGGCTACTTCATATCGGTAGCTCCGGGCTTGGTGTCATGGAGTCACTCTTGGGAATCGGTGGATTGCTCGGTGGCTTCGTTGCTCTCATGCTCGTAGAACGCGCTCACCTGGCGATGGACTTTGCGCTCGGCGTCATCGTCTGGGCTGCGCCCTTAGTGTTGATTGCCGCATTTCCGAACCTTGGTACCGTGTTCTTTTCGATGTGGCTGATCGGACTCGCTAACTCGATCGTTGACGTCAACGCAATAACGATACTTCAGAACATCGTGCCGAACGAGCGGTTGGGGCGCGTCTTGGGCGCACTGGAGGCGGGACAGATAGGCGGCATGGCAATTGGTGCTCTGCTCATGACGGTTCTCATTCATTGGGTTGGACTCCGTTCTGGACTCGCTCTGATCGGGGGGATTGTCACCTTCGCCGTATTGCCGGGCTTGCCGTCGATGCGAAAAATCGACAGGACGACGTTCGAACATGGTGTGACACAGCGCTCGAGCGCTACAGACGGACCTCGCCACCTCCATCACTTGCGATGGCGCCATACTCACTGACTCTGCGACGAGTTGTGCTCAGAGCGAGGGTTGTCCCCCTGGGCAAGTTCTGCGACGAGAAACATGGAAATTCCTCGGGGGCGATCTGCCTCGGTCACTCTTGGCACGCCCCGGTTCGCTTCCTGCCGCCGGCGCCATTCTCCGTATGAAAGCGGCGCACCGGAGACCTGCACCGGAGTCGAGAAAGCTAGAAATCCGCCCGAAACATTGGGCTGCTAGACACGATCTCGTGGAACAAATCTTCGACTCCTACGCCGTCGGTGAGGCATGGGACGAGATGATCCTGCCCGACGGAAACCCGCGCGAACACTGCGCGGAATTACACAAGGTGATGTCCGAAATGTCGCGGGCCGAATTTGAAGAGCGCTGCGCGGAGCGGGACCGCTCCTTCCTGGACCGAGGTGTCACCTTCTCGCTCTCCGGTGAGGAGCGCCCGTTCCCTCTGGACCCGGTCCCGCGGATCATCTCAGCTGCCGAATGGGCGGTCATAGAAGCCGGCGTCGTCCAGCGCGTGCGTACCCTCGAGTTGTTTCTCGAAGACGTCTATGGCAAGGGGCAGGTCATAGGAGACGGCATCATTCCCCGAAATCTCGTCTTCAACTCGAGCCTCTACAAACGGCAGGCTTTCGGGATCTCCCCTCCTAACGGGGTCAGGATCCACGTAGCGGGTATCGACGTTGTTCGTGACCAGTGGGGTGAGCTACGGGTGTTGGAGGACAACGTCAGGACTCCCTCCGGAGTTTCCTACGTGCTGGAGAACCGGCGAGCGATGACGAGGATCTTCCCCGAGCTCCTCTCGTCCCGGCCCGTCCGTCAAGTGGAAGATTACCCACGGCACCTCCTCGACGCACTGCGCAGTGCGGCGCCAGTGCGGGCGGGATCTGCGCCGGTTGTAGTCGTGTTGACCCCGGGGATCCATAATTCGGCCTACTTCGAGCATTCCTTTTTAGCCAGGCGGATGGGGGTGGAGCTGGTTGAAGGAAGAGACCTGGTCTGTAGGAACAACGTCGTGTATATGCGCACCACCGGCGGGGAGCGGCGCGTGGACGTCGTTTACCGCCGCGTCGACGACGACTTTTTAGACCCCGTGTTCTTCCGCGAGGACTCGGTGATCGGCTGTCCGGGCATCCTCAACGCAGCGCGGGCCGGCAATGTCACCATCGCCTCGGCGGTCGGCAATGGTGTTGCTGACGACAAGCTCACCTACACCTACGTCCCGGACCTCATCCGGTACTATCTCGGTGAAGAGCCGGTGCTCAAGAACGTTACGACCTACCGACCCGAGGATCCGGACCAGCTCAATCACATTCTGGCGCGGCTTGGCGAGCTGGTGGTCAAGCCCGTGAACGCATCGGGAGGGTATGGCATTGTGATCGGACCGCAGAGCCGGGAAACGGAGCTCGCCATTGCCGTGGAGAATTTGCGCGCCCGACCCAGAGACTTCATCGTCCAGGAGCTCGTGACCCTTTCCACTGCACCGACCATGGCCGGCTCCAAGTTCGAGCCGCGCCACATAGACCTTCGCCCATTCGCCGTCAATTCCGGGGACCGGATTCATGTGCTCCCGGGTGGACTCACGAGGGTGGCGATGCGGCCAGGTTCATTGATCGTAAACTCCTCCCAGGGCGGAGGTTCGAAGGATACCTGGGTGGCTTCCGAAGAGATCTGCTCCGCCGAGCCCTCCGCCGAGCACCCGATCTCTGAGGCGCACTTCCCCGGGCTGGACCAGGCGCCTCCTCCCCATCATGGAGCCATTGAGATCGAGGTGGCGCAGATGCAGCAGCAGCAGCAGTTGCGCCTTGCGCCGGCTTGTGACGGTGGTCGGCGTTGCTGAGCAGAATCGCTGAATCCCTGTTCTGGATGGGCCGCTACCTCGAGCGGGCCGATGATACCGCCAGGATCTTGGACGTGGAGCTGCACCGCTTCCTCGAAGGCCCTGGACTGGACCAGGGCCCGGTCATACGGGGCCTGCTAGGGGCTCTGGGAGTGGACGAGGTGGCCGCCTCCAGAACCAGCGTCTACGAGGTGGTTGGGCGTCTCTCCTTCGATGCCGCCCTTCCCGGATCCATCATTTCCTCTGTGACCTACGCAAGGGAGAACGGGCGCGGCATACGGGAATCGATCTCCTCGGAGCTCTGGGAATGCGTCAACGTCACCTACCATTCTGTAGGCGCCATCAGTGCTCGCGCCGATTCGATGGGCCCCCATGACTACTTCAGCTTTGCCCGGATGGTGCGCGAGAGAGCCGCCTTGGCGTCAGGAATCGCCGAAACCACGATGCCCCGTGACGAAGGGTGGAGCTTCTTCACGCTCGGCCGCAGCATCGAGAGGGTCGACATGACGGTGCGCCTGATCGGCCTGGCGGAAGTGGTTCGCGGTTCGCGGCGCGACTGGATGGCGACACTCAGATCCTGTTCAGCGCTGGAGGCCTATCTGCGCTCCTATGGTGGGGCTGTCGAAGGATCCAAGGTTCTCGAATTTCTCCTGCTTGATCGCCTCTTTCCCCGCTCCGTGCATTTCTCCCTCTCGGCCGCCGAAGCGGCGCTGGCCGAGATAGCACCCTCGGCGGGCCGCATCGGCACCACTGGCGAGGCTCAGCGGGCAATCGGCAGGGCCAAGGCCGCCATCGAGCTTCGTGAGATCGGCGAGATCCTGGACTCCCTGCCCGAGATCCTTATCCTGATCGAAAGCGCATGCAGCAGCGCCTCCACCGCGCTGGCACGGCGCTTCTTCCGGGGGGCGGGTCTCGAGTCGTGGCGTCACGAGGACGTGCGTGGAAAGGCGCATGCATGACCTGGCGCATCTCCACCCGTCACATCTCAACCTACGAATACGTCTCTCCCGTGGTGGCCTCGTACAACGAGGCCCGTATGTCGCCGGTGAGCTCAGATGCCCAGACCGTCTTGGAGTCCTCCTTCGCCGTCCATCCCGCCGCACCTGTCTTGCGCTACAACGACTACTGGGGAACCTTGGTTCACGCATTCGACCTTCACGAAGCCCATGAGCGGCTGAGGATAGCCAGCCAGTCGGTTGTCGAGACGACCCCATCGCGCCCCTTGGATACGCAGGTGAGCTGGTCCGAAATCAGGCGTGCTGAGGTCGCGGCGCTCTTCTGCGAGCTGTTGGTCCCGACCCGATACGTCCCGGACAATCCGGAGCTAGTCGAGCTTGCCGAGCACTTTGCGACCCTGTCCTCGCCAACCGAGGCCGTGGTGCAGGTCTGCGACTTCCTCCGCTCGGAGTTGCGCTATCTGCCCGGATCGACCTCGGTGGCGACAGCAGCGGACACGGCTTGGTCTCAGCGGAGCGGAGTCTGCCAAGACTTCGCCCATCTTTCCCTCGCGGTCCTGCGTAACCTGGGAATTCCCGGCCGCTATGTGTCGGGATATCTCTTTCCGCTGGAGGACGCAACCGTCGGTGAGAGCCGTGACGGTGCCTCGCACGCCTGGATAGAGGTTTGGCTTGGCGGGTGGTACGCAGTGGATCCGACAAATGGGGTGGCGGTCGGGGAGCGCCACATCACCGTGGCCAGGGGACGCGACTACGCCGACGTTAAGCCTTTCCACGGTATTTATCATGGCGGTTCACTGCTCTCGCTTGAGGTGACCGTGGAACTGCGACGCATGGCATGAGGAGACAACGGGGAGTGGAGGAGCCAATTGGGGCAGGCCTCCCTGGGGGTCCCTCGGATGGGGAGAAATTGGATATCGGTGGCCGCCGCGCAGCCAGCCAGTCTCGCGGGACAGCTTCGCGTTAACGTCGAGGCGCATGCCGATTGCGTCAGGCGGTTGGGGGCCAGGCCGGTGGTCTTCCCGGAGCTTTCACCCACCGGCTACGAGCTTGCCGCGGACCCGATCGACGAAGCCTGCGAGGCGATCGAACCCCTGGTCGCAGCTTGTGCGGAGACGGGGGCAATGGCGTTGGCGGGTGCACCTGTCGCAGATCGCACGAGTGGGCGTCGGATTTTCGCGATGCTATTCTCGGGACGGGGCGCGTGGGTAGTCTACGAAAAAGCGCACCTCGGCGAAGTTGAGAACGGCCGCCTCATGCGCGGTCCTGGAGCCAAGACGATCGTCCAGGGGCGGAGGGTGGGACTCGGGATCTGCAAGGACACCGGCGTCTCCGACCACATCGCCGCCACCGCCGCGCTCGGCGTCGACCTTTTCGCCGCTGGCCTTGTCCATCATCCTAAGGAACTCGAGGATCAGGACCGCAGAGGAGCGGCGATCGCCAGAGCCTGCGCCGCCTGCCGTTCGGCCCGTGCGCTGCTGCGCCTCGCCCAGGCCTACAGCCCGGTTGAACTGGAGGAGGCCTGCGCCACGGCGGCAGCGATAGCTTCCCCCACCCGGGCCCCTAGCGAGGCTATAAGAAAGGCGGTGAACTGAACCATGGCGAAGTAACCTCAGCAGCGGTACGCCGAGGTTCTCGAGTGGGGAATCTCGGTGATCGACGTTGGGGAATACCCGCGGTCCTCGTCGCTGCGTCAAGGTGGCGACCGCCGATATAAGGCGCGTGGGCAGCAAGCGCATTCGAGCTCACATCATGGAAGACCGACATTTTCACCAAGAAGTCTCGGAGCTGGTCTATTGGTCCCGCCAAGTCCGAAATGCATGGCGGTTCAATA
>JAKAOC010000160.1 GCA_021823385.1 Actinomycetes bacterium | reverse complement strand
GATTCGGCGGGAACGAATTTGTAAGATTCGCCTTCATAATTTGTCGAATTGAGAGCTGCAAATGGCGCTCTGACGCTGCAATTCGCTTCATGATTGCCGCACCACCGGCGCGGTGCCGCATCACGGCTTGTGGCGACCCGGCCGAAGCCGCGATCGGCGCCCGGGCGCGACAAATGCATCCGGCCGGCAAGTTGGGAAGGCAGGCCGAAATGCGCCCTCCCCAGGGCGCTTTGTACCGCCCTGGGCACGCCCCGTATTATCTGTAGCAGCAGGAAAAAGGGGATGAGCATGGACTCAAGCATGTGGGACGACCGCTACCGCTCGACGGAGCTTCTCTGGAGCGCCGATCCCAACCGCTTCGTAAGAGACTTCTTTTCAGACCGTGAGCCGGGGCGGGTCGTGGACCTCGGCTGCGGCGAGGGGCGCAACGCCATATGGCTGGCAAGGCAGGGGTGGCAGGTCACCGGAGTCGACTTCTCGCAAGTCGCCCTGGACCGTGGCGCCACTTTGTCCGAGGACCGAGGTGTAACGGTGGACTGGGTGCGGGCGGACCTCGCCGAATGGGGCGTGGCGGAGCCCGCCTTCGACGCAGCCCTCATCTGTTACATCCACCTTCCACGTCCCGTCATGGCGCATCTCTTCGCATCGGCGCTGGCTTCGCTGGTCACCGGAGGCGAGCTTCTCGTTATCGGCCACCACTCCCGCAACCTCGTCGAGGGTGTGGGAGGGCCGCAGATGCCAGATGTCCTTTACTCGCCCGCCGACGTGACCGAGATCCTGGGGGCTGACAACGTGGTGGAAGCGCGCGACGTCTTCCGCAACGTGGAGACGCCCGGCGGAGCCAAGGTGGCCATCGACACCTACGTGGTGGCCAAGCGCGCTTGACCGGAGTGACAGTGCGCGGCCCCGGGCAGACGCGCCTCTCCTAAACAACGAAACCGCACCGGCCGTGTCGAGCGTGGACCGGCACGCCGGCCGCGGTGCTTCCATCTTCCAGTCGGGCCACCCGCGAGCCCGTCAAGTTCCCCGCTTTGTATTCGTGGCGGGTCATCCCGGTCCCACCACTGCCGCCGCCTTCGCTAGCCGGCCCGCTCGGAGCGCAGCTTCTCCATCGATCTAAGTCCGCAGGCCCACCGTCACGCCGTGGACGCCGGTGATGCCGTCCAGCCGGCCCGGCTCGCAGCGGCCAAGTTCGATTCCCGGGTCCCGCGCACCCGGTTTCACGGGCTGACGCGGGCCGAGGGCTGCCGCCAATCCCTACCCCCGGGGCCGCCCCTTACGAGGCTCCGCCATGCCTGCCCGGGGTTCGAACAATTCCGAGGCAAATCCGCAAAAAGTGTCAGCCCTGTGACTGCTGTAACAATGGCACCTGGTCACGGGTGACTTTTTCCCCTAAAAACGTGCGCCTGGTCTCCTTCATCATTTGTCCATGACCAAACGAATCGTAATCCTGGGCGCAGGGACAGGTGGGACCCTCACGGCGAACCGCCTGGCGCGCCATGCCGAGCAAGCAGAGTTGGAGATCACCGTCATCGACAAGGACGACCGGCACGTGTACCAGCCGGGGCTGCTTTTTGTCCCCTTCGGGATGGCGGAGGCCGATCATCTCGCCAAGAGCCGCCGCCGGCAACTGCACCGGGGCATCAACTATATCGAGGCGGGCATCGACCATGTCGAGGTGGACCAGAACCGGGTGGTTCTCGAGGACGGCCGCGCCATCGACTACGACCTGTTGGTAGTGGCAAGTGGCGCCACCTTGCGCCCCGAGGAGACCGAGGGGCTGCTCGGCCCGGGCTGGGGGCGAGACGTCTTCACCTTCTATGACATGGAGGGCGCCCTGGGCCTGCAAAAGGCGCTGGCCGCGATGGATCACGGGCGTCTTGTACTGAACGTGATCGACATGCCCATCAAGTGCCCGGTCGCTCCGCTTGAGTTCACCTTCCTGGCGGACGCCTACTTCCAGGAAAGAGGCCTGCGGGACAAGGTGGAGATCGTCTATGCAACTCCGCTGGACGGCGCCTTCACCAAGCCGGAGGCATCGAAGCACCTCTCCCACATGCTGGTCGACCGCCATATCAACCTGGTCACCAACTTCAACACCGGCGAGGTGGACGAAGGGGCCAAGAAGCTGATCAGCTACGACGGCCAGGAGGTCTCTTACGACATCCTGGTGACCATCCCGCTGCACGGCGGCGCGGCGTACGTGGCCAACAGCCCCAAGCTCGGCGACGAGCTGGACTTCATACCCACCGACCCCCACTCAATGCAATCGAAGGTGGCCGACAACATCTTCGTCATCGGTGACGCCGCCGGTGTGCCGGCCTCCAAGGCCGGCTCGGTTGCGCACTTCGAGGGCGAGGTGCTGGTGCCGAACATCCTGGCGTGGCTGGCCAATCAGCCTCTTCCCGAGAGCTTCGACGGGCATGCCAACTGCTTCATAGAGACCGGCCACCACAAGGCCCTGTTGATCGACTTCAACTACGAGACCGAGCCCCTGGAGGGGCACTTCCCCGGGCCGTTCGGCCTGCCGCTGCTGAAGGACTCGTATCTGAACCACATGGGCAAGCTGGCATTCCAGCAGCTCTATTGGCACCTACTGCTTCCAGGGCACGACATCCCCATGGTCAAGGCGAAAATGCCCAAGGCGGGCAAGCACATCCTGGAAGTAAAGCACGTAAAGGCCGGGAATTAGCCCGGCATAAGGAGGAAAAATGAGCACCATCACGCTGGCCGGCAAGGACGTCGCCAGGACTGACGACGGATTCTTCGAGGATCCCTCGCAGTGGACGGAGGACATGGTTCCTGACCTGGCCAAGGCCGAGGGGATCGAGCAATTGACGGATCGCCACTGGGTGGTCATCCGTTTCATGCGCTCCGAGTACCTCACCAAGGGCTCGGGCCCGAGCGTGCGCGCGCTGGGCAAGTCCTCCGGCGTCGCCATCAAAGAGCTCTACGAGCTCTTCCCCAAGGGCCCGGCGAAGCAGGCGGCCAAGATCGCCGGCATCCCCAAGCCCATCGGCTGCATCTGACCTGAAGGAGGGTTGGAAATGCCCGGCATTGAAAAGATTTCGATCGTTATATCCAAGGGATCGCTGGAGGGTATCTATCCGGGGCTGATCATGGCCAACGGTGCCCGCGCCGAGGGGATTGAGGCACACCTGTTCTTCACCTTCTTCGGGCTGGAAGCGATCCACCGCAAGCGGCACGAGCACATCAAGCTGGCGACCGTCGGTAATCCCGCGTTGCACATGGCCACCTGGCTGGGCGGATTCCCCGGCATCTCGACGGTGATGACGCACTACATCGAGTCCAAGATGGACGGCATCGACATCCCGTCGATACCCGAGTTCATCGAGATGATCGCCGACACCGGAGCGGGGCTCTGGGCGTGCAAGGCGACGGTCGACCTGTTCGGGATGTCCAAGGACGACTTCGTCGACCAGGTACAGGGCATCATCACCGTTGGCGACTTCTACGAGCTCGCCGCCGGCGGCCAGATAATTTTCACCTAACAGAGCCCCATCCCCCCCAGGGGCTCTCGACACTCGACGGCTGGTTCACAGCGATCCCCCTAGGAGACGCTGATGGGCCAGCCGTCGAATTCCTTCACCTCTCGGCCGCGCTGGGTCGCCCATTGCCGGTAACTCTCCAGCCAGTCCCGATGGTATGAGCCAAGAGTCTCGGTGACCTTGGCCTTTTCGATCCCCGTTACCTCCGGGTAGCGCTTAACTATCGCCTCGAGCACCCGATAGGTAACCCGGCAGTCCTCCAGGGCATCGTGGTAGTTCCCCGCCGGCACGCCATAGAACTCCGCCAGGCGCTCGAGAGTCCTCTTGCCCGAACGGAAACGGTCGTAATGGCGGTCAAGCACCAGAACGTCAAGGACCGGCGCGGCAAATCCCAGCTCGGCCAGCCCCACGCCGTAGGCCTCCTTGCACCGGGAGTCCACGATCGTCAGGTCGTAGCCAATGTTCATGCCCACGACGTACCATCCCTCCCGGGTTGCGCGCAGCAGGGCGTCGGTGATCGCACCGAGCGCCTGCTCCAGTCCCGTCCCGAACCTGCGGGCCATCTGGGTGCTTATGCCGTGGATGGCTGCCGCATCTGCGGGCACTTCCATCCCGGGGTCGACGATGGAATAAGACTCCAATACGCAATCGGCTGATGCCATTGCCATCAGCGCGTAGGAGACGGGCCGGTCGCTGAAGACGTCCACACCCGTGGTCTCCAGGTCGAAGACCAAAAAGACATTGGATTGGAACCAGTCTCCGCTCATTGTGCCCGCCACTTTCGTCTCCTGGGAATACATCACTTCTACCAGTCCCCAACTCCCTTCATCCTCCGTCTCGCGACGAGGCGGCCAACAACTGGCTAGCACGCCAGTGCGACACCGGGGCACCCATGGCGCTCGTCAGCTGCAATAATTGAGTCCCAAAGGAGGCGTGATGCAGCTGCAAGTGGAGAGTTCGCCATCCAAGCTCGGCTTCGATGAGGGCCGGCTGGCGCGGATCGGGGATTATTTTCAGGCTTTCGTCGACGACCGGCGCCTGCCCGGCTGGCTGGTCCATGTGGCCCGCGAGGGCGAGAGCGCGTACCTGGCCTCTTCCGGCTTCCGGGACATCGAGGCCGGATTGCCGATCGAGAACGACACCCTCTTTCGCATCTACTCAATGACCAAGCCGATAACATCGGTGGCCGCGATGATCCTCTACGAGCGAGGTGCGCTGAAGCTCAACGACCCGGTTTCGGACTTCATCCCCGCATTCGCCGATGCGCGCGTCTTCTCGGGGGGCTCCTCCGAATCGCCGGCGACCGTGGGTCTCATCGAGCCGATGCGGATCTGGCACCTTTTCACCCATACCGCAGGGCTTACCTACGGCTTCATGTACGCGCATCCCACCGATGCGATCTATCGCAAGCGCGGCTTCGAGTGGGGACAGCCGCCCGGGATGGACCTGGCCGAATCTTGCCGGAACTGGGCATCAATGCCACTCGCCTTCCAGCCAGGAAGCTCCTGGAGCTACTCGGTGGCCACGGACGTGCTGGGGCGCGTGGTGGAGGTGGCCTCGGGGATGAGCCTCGATCAGTTCTTCCGTACCGAGATCTTCGAGCCGCTGGGGATGACGGACTCCGCCTTCTGGGCCGACGAGACCCGGCACGGCCGTTTGGCTGCGCTTTACATACCCGGCCCCGAGGACAGGAAGGCAACGCGTTTTGACGCCTTCGGCAAGGCCGCTCAGGCGCGCCCCTCGACGCTCTCGGGGGGAGGCGGACTCGTCTCGACCGCCTCGGACTACTACCGCTTCACCACCATGCTTCTCAACAAAGGGGAGCTCGACGGCACCCGCATCCTGGGACGCAAGACGGTGGAGCTGATGGCTATGAACCATCTGCCCCGCAACCAGGACATCGAGAGCTTCGGGCGGCCGGTCTTCGCCGAGTCCCCAGAGCGCGGCATAGGCTTCGGCCTCGGCTTTTCAGTGGTGATCGACAAGGCGGCGGCAAAGACCTCCCAGAGCCAGGGAACCTTCGGCTGGGGTGGAGCGGCGAGCACGACATTCTGGATCGACCCGGTGGAGGGCATCACGGTGGAGTTCTTCACCCAGCTGCTCCCCTCCTCGACCTACGTGATCGCGGACCGGCTTGCGCCGCTCGTATACCAGGCAATGAGCTGAGGCGGAATGGGCAAGCATCAAGACAGGAAGAACGAGGTGGAGAATTGACCTACGAGGAGGCCTTGGCCGCCGTCACCGGCCCAGGGGGGGCCTACGAGATCGTCACTCAGGAGGTGCGTGGAGTCGAGATGCGGGTCTTCAAGGCCACGCCGCCCAGCCTGCCGGCCGTATTCCAGTCCGTGCGCGCCTTCGGGGAGAAGCCCTTCATCCTCTACGAGGGTGAAGTGTGGAGCTTCGCCCGCCTCTTCGAGCTCGCCGACAGGCTGGCCGCCACCTTGCAGCGCACCTACGGAGTTCGCAAGGGGGACCGCGTCGCCATCGCCATGCGCAACCTCCCAGAATGGGTTGCCTCCTACGTCGCGGTGCTCACCACCGGAGCCATCGCCACC
>JAKAOC010000159.1 GCA_021823385.1 Actinomycetes bacterium | reverse complement strand
CCAGCCTTTCCCTTGCTCGCGGCTATCCCAGCTCGCCCGGATCGGTGCAGCTGCGTGAGGCGGCCTCGGCGTGGATGCAGGCTCGCTTCGGAGTGGAGGTGCCCGCTGGCCAGGTGGCGGCGACGGTGGGAAGCAAGGAGTTCGTGGCCGGGCTGCCGGCGTACCTGAAGCTGCGCGACCCCTCCCGGGACGTGGTGCTCTATCCGGCCGTCTCCTACCCGACCTATGCCATGGGCGCCGTCCTTGCAGGCTGCCGGCCGGTCGGTGTCGAGGCCGCTCCCGATGGCGAGCTCGATCTTGGCTCGGTCGAGCCCGAGCTGCTCGACCGCGCTCTATGCTGCTGGGTCAACACTCCTGCGAACCCAACCGGGAAGGTTTCCGGCTACCAGAAGGTGGTCGCGGCGGGTCGGGAGCACGGCTTCCTCGTTGTGGCGGACGAGTGCTACGTGGAGTTCGTTTGGGATCGGCCGGCCCGCACGGTGCTCGAACACGGGACCGAGGGCCTGCTGGCGG
This sequence comes from Actinomycetes bacterium, assembly GCA_021823385.1. The sequence goes on along the minus strand of JAKAOC010000159.1, from coordinate 5,552 downwards.
TGCATTCGCTATCCAAGCGCTCCAACTTCGCGGGTGGGCGTGTCGGCTTTTACGCCGGAGACCGTGAGCTGGTTCGTTATCTCTCGGAGGTGCGCAAGCACGCGGGGCTGATGATTCCGGGGCCGATGCAGGCCATCGGTGCGGCCCTCCTGGGGGACCAGGAGCACGTGGAGCTGCAACGCGGCCGCTACCGGGAGCGGCTGGAGATCTTGCTGGAAATCGCCGGCTCCCTCTCGCTCGGTGTGGAGATGCCCGAGGGCGGCTTCTATATCTGGGCATGCGACCCCGATCGTGACGGCTTCGAGCTGGCGGCCATGGTCGCCGAGGCTACCGGCATCGTCGGCAGCCCAGGGGAATTCTTTGGGCCGAGCGCCCGCAATTGCCTTCGCATCGCGGCGGTCGCCCCCACCGAGAAGCTGCGAGCGATCGCCGCTAGCTTGAAATGACGCAACCAGGAGGCGGAGGAGCCATGGAGCTTAAGGAGCGGATCGGGGAGATCTGGGCGGACCGGGAGAGTCTTGACCTTTCCTCCCAGGAGGTCCGGGGGGTGATCTCCGAGGCCATCGACGGGCTTGACTCCGGCACGGTGCGCGTTGCCGAGTACGGCACCGCCGGGGAGGTCGTCGTGCACGAATGGCTGAAGCAGGCGATCCTCCTGCTATTCCGGGCGTCCGGCGCGGAGGTGAGCCACTCGGGGCCCTTCGAGTTCCGGGACAAGATTCCATTGAAGGGTCAGTACGAGAAGCTAGGCGTGCGAGTCGTGCCTGGCGCCTCCGCCCGGTGGGGTGCCTACCTTGCCCCGGGCGTTACCATGATGCCGAGCTACGTGAACATCGGCGCACGTGTCGGCGGTGGGACCATGGTCGACACATGGGCGACCGTGGGCTCCTGCGCCCAGATTGGCGAGCGCGTGCATCTGGCAGGAGGCGTCGGCATCGGTGGGGTGCTCGAGCCCCCCCAGGCGGCGCCGGTCTTCATTGACGACGACGCCTTCATCGGTTCGCGTGCCATGATCACCGAAGGCGCGCGCGTGGGCAGCGGGGCCGTAGTGGGCGCGGGAGTGATCCTGAATCCCTCGATCCCAGTCATCGACACCGAGACCGGCCTGGAGGTCTCCCGCGGCGTGATCCCGCCGTGGTGCGTGGCGGTGGCCGGGTCACGCAAGAGGGCGTACCCGGGCGGGGAGTTCTACCTGCCCTGCGTTCTGATCATCAAGCGCATGGCCGAAGGGGAGCGCCACGACAAGGCTGCGCTGAACGCGTTTCTGCGGGACGAGGGGATCGCCTTGTGAGCGATTTGGCCTCCGAGCTCGCGGAGCTTACTGCGCGCCTAGTCGAGATACCGTCCGTCTCCCGGGAGGAGGGTGACATCGCCGACTTCGTGGAGCGCCTTCTTCGGCGGAACCCGGCGCTGGACGTAAGAAGAGTCGGGAACAACCTTGTGGCGACGATGCCCGGGTACGATCCGGGTTCAGGGGTGATCCTCGCCGGCCACCTGGATACGGTTACCCCCTTCGGACCCCCCGGAGCGCGTCGCGATGGCGGTACCGTGGCCGGACTGGGAGCCGTGGACATGAAGGGCGGCGTCGCCGTGATGTGTCGCATGGCCCTCGAGCCGCCGACGGTGCCGGTGCGCCTGGTCTTCTACGCGGCAGAGGAGATTTCTCGCGCCCACTCAGGGCTTTTGCAGCTCGAGGCCGCCGCTCCAGAGCTGTTGTCGGCGGGAGTCGCGATTCTGATGGAGCCGACGGGTGGCATCGTCGAGGCCGGCTGCCAGGGAACCGCCAAGTTCAAGGTGCGGATCCGCGGCAGGAGGGCGCACACGGCGCGGCCGCATATGGGCGTCAACGCAATTCACCGGGCTCAACGCCTCTTGGCGTGGCTGGATTCGGCAGCGGTTCAGGAGGTCGAGGTGGAGGGATGCCTATATCGGCCCTCCCTGTCCGCGGTCTCGATCTCAGGGGGAGTTGCGGGCAACGTCGTTCCCGACGAGGTGGAGATTCAGCTAAACAGCCGTTTTGCTCCGACCGGCGATGACGAGGGATCTCTTGCCGCGGTGGCGGAGTCCATCTCCGCGGTCCTCGATGGCGCCCGCGGCGATTCGGTACTTTTGACGGACTGGGCTCCTTCCGCTCCGCCGAATCTCTCCAACCCGGTGATTGCCAGACTCATCCAGCGCACCGGGGGCGTGCGTGCGAAGCTGGGTTGGACTGATGTGGCTTTCTTCTGGGAACGCGGGATCGCGGCGTGCAACTTCGGTCCGGGCGATCCCGAACTGGCCCATACCGACTCTGAAGTGGTCGCAGAAGATGATCTCGCCGCGGCCTGGTTGTCGCTGCGAGAGGTCCTCCATTCCGTCGGCTGAGGGCGCGCCTCAGAACTCGCGCTGGAGGAACACGACCTTCCCGTAGATCTGTACCTCGTCGGCCGTGAAGTTCATCGGAGTGTAGGCGGGGTTGGACGGCTTCAGGGTTACCCGGTTCTGCGCCCGGTCGAAGTCGATCCGCTTGATGGTCGCCTCTTGCTGGTCGAATATGCCGGCAACCACTATCTCGCCCACGTCGGCAGTGCTCTGCCGACGTGCGACCACCACGTCGCGCTCGAGGATCCCATCCCCGATCATCGAGTCGCCCTTTACCCGTAAGGCGAACAGCGCTCCGGCCGGGCCCAGGTGCTGGGGCACGGCGACCATCTCTCCCGAGAAGTTCTGTTCGGCCAAGGTGCCAAGACCTGCCGCCACGTCGCCAAGCATCGGAACCTGCATGGTGGCGGACCCGATCCCGAGTTCATGGCCGCGGGGAAGGTTCACGCGCAATGCTCGGGGCTTGGAGGGGTCACGCTCCAGGAACCCCTGCTGTTGGAGCACCTTCAGGTGGAACTGTACCGAGGCCGGCGAGGCCAGTTGGCATGCTTCCCCGATCTCACGTACAGAGGGCGGGTATCCGCGGGTCCTCTGAGTGTGGTCAATGAAGTTGAGAATGTCGCGCCGCTTCTTGGTGAGAAGGTCGCTGGACGGGGCGCTGTCTGCCATACGGGGCAGCTTATCAGGCATTTGGCTCCGAATTCAGGAAATGTTCGATAAAAGCGAACGAACATATGTACGATGAAATAGTATACGTGTTCGAACAGGTCCTGGAGGTTGCGGCGATGATCGGTTTGCAGGAGCATGGCGGGGCGGTAGGTTCCAGGTCTGGCGAGCGTGTGTCGCACAAGGCGCTCCGGCCTGGGCGCGCAAGGCGGAGCCGTGGAGTTCTCTTCGTGGCGCTGGTGCTCGGAGCGGGCCTCGCCTTCACGGAGATGCGCGACGCAGGTGCGAGCAGCGGGCTCGCATCCCAACAGGTTTATGTAGTGAAGCCCGGCGACACCCTTTGGTCCATCGCCAGCCGGTTTACGGGCAATGGCAACGTCTCGGCACTGGAGTACAAGCTCTACAGCGAGCTTGGAACGACTCAACTTCAGCCCGGGGAACAGGTGCGCATTCCCTGATCTAGGCCTCGGTTCCGAGCCTGGGTGGCGGATTTCGCCGGCGCCTGGCCGGATTGGAGATGGCCGTTGCGGGGGCTACGCTTGAGGAGGCGGGGTGAATTCGCTCCGGCTTTCAAGGGTGGCAACTGATGCGCTGTCCGACGTGCGGCGATCAAGAGGACCGGGTGGTTGACTCCCGGGTTATCGAAGAGGGTCGCAGCATCCGTCGTCGCCGTGAATGCCTTTCCTGTCATTACCGCTATACGACCTTCGAACGCATAGAAGAGGGTCCGCTTTGGGTGCAGAAGCGGTCCGGCGATAGAGAGGTCTTCGAGCGTTCCAAGCTTCTGGGTGGAATCGCCGCCGCGCTCAAGAACCGCCCGATCTCGGAGGAACGGATCGAGACCCTCGTCAACGAACTTGAAGACACGCTGCGACTTCGGGGATCGCATGTGAAGAGTTCGGAGATAGGCGCGCTGGTCCTTACTCGCTTGCGGGAACTGGATAAAGTGGGCTATCTGCGCTTTGCCTCCGTGCATAAATACTTCGAGGAGGCAGAGGACTTCGAAAGGGAAGTCGCTGAGCTGCGGGTGAAGAACACCGAGGAATAGATGTTGCCGGCGACGTCGCGCGGGACCGGCTGGTGACTGGAGTACGAGTTGAGTTGGCAGCGGGTATCGGATCAGGCCGAGATTGCGGCCAGCGCAGAAGAGGTCTTCGACTTACTGGCTGATGCGCGCAAGCACGCTCTGCTCGACGGATCGGCCAGCGTAAAGGGTGTCGTAGAGGCACCTGAGCGCCTTTTTTTGGGGGCAAGGTTTCGAATGTCGATGAAGATCGGCGTGCCCTACAGGATGACCAACCTGGTCGTCGAATTCAACGAGGGGCGGCTGATCGCATGGCGCCACTTCGGCCGCCATATATGGCGCTACGAAATCGAGCCGTTAGACGGCGGGCATTGCAGGGTTACCGAGACCTTCGACTACGAACACGCGCGCTCACCCCTCCTTTACGAGGTGATGCACATCCCGGAGAAGAACCTGACCTCGATAAGGGCGACGCTGCTCAATCTGCAGCTGCACTTCAGCTCCTAGCGCCGTGCCTGGTCGCAAGTGAGACCACCAGGGTGCGGAGTTCATCGTGGACGGCGCCATTGGTCGCGACCGTCATGGCGGACCCGGGAGAGGGCTCGAGCCCTCCGGTCACCACTCCGCCGGCCTCTTCGACGATTAGCGCCCCGGCCATGAAGTCCCAGGGCCACAGCCCGCTTTCGTAGTAGCCATCCAGCTCCCCGCAGGCGACCATGCACAGGTCAAGCGAGGCGGCTCCGGCGCGACGGATGTCTCTGACAAGGGGAATGATCTCGGAGAAGATCGCCCCCTGCACCTTGCGCACCTCGGAGGCGTAGCCGAAGCCTGTGGCAATCAGGGATTCGGATAGGCGGCTTCGCGTGGTGACCTGGATGCGCTTGCCGTCCACGAATGCCCCCTTGCCGCGTGCCGCCTCATAGAGCCGGTCACGCGGAACGTCGAGCACCACGCCGCAGACCGTGGTGTCCTGGGAGAGGTCCCGGACTGCAATCGAGATGGCAAAGGCGGGAAAGCCATAGATGAAGTTGGTCGTCCCGTCGATCGGATCCACCACCCAGGCGTATGGGCCGTCTCCACCGGCGTCACCGAACTCTTCACCGACGATGCGGTCCTGCCCGAAATCTTCGCGGATTCCGGCCACCAGCAACTTCTCCACCGCGCGGTCAACGTCTGTGACCATGTCGGTAACGGAGGTCTTGGTGGTGACGCTGAGGGAGGGGTCCGGGCCGGAGATTCGCGAGAGTATCAGTTCCTGGGCCTGGCGGGCGTATCCGCTTGCCGCTTCGAGCCGGGCTGTCACTTCGTTTTCCTGCATGGCTACACGATATTTGGGCGGGGCTGTGGGCGGGTTGGAGGCGCCTGGGGATTAGCAGGCGGCATGGCGGAGCCTTAGGATCGATGGGTGTGAATGAATTCCAAGTTGATCTGCGCTCCGACACCGTCACACGCCCCACCGCGGCCATGCGCCGTGCCATGGCGGAGGCCGAAGTCGGTGACG
>JAKAOC010000158.1:5700-6070 GCA_021823385.1 Actinomycetes bacterium | reverse complement strand
GGAGCCGTTATTAGAATGCGACGGCCAGTCCGTCGAGAACGTTTCGGAACGCCGGCTGCAAATAACCTTGACCGTGGCGTTCAAGACGGCCATCGCCAGGTGCTTCATGCCTTCTCCGCAGGCAAGAGACGCACAGGAATGTCCGCATACCGCGCCCGGACGAACTCCCCAAGCCCCTTGGCCTGCGGGTCGGGCCGGGTGGAGGCCGCCACCCCTTTGCCCAACAGGCCGACCACAACGAAATTCAGTGCGTGCAAGTTGGGCAGCTCGTAACGCCGCACCTCCAAGCAGGCCGCCTCAGGGAGCAGCTCCTTGAAGCGTTCGACGTCCAGATAGGACGCAAGCCAGTCGAACGAGGCGCCGTCCCGTG
>JAKAOC010000158.1:0-5690 GCA_021823385.1 Actinomycetes bacterium | reverse complement strand
CGTGTCCAGAGCCCCACGTTGGCGTTGCCTCCCTTGTCTCCACTCCTGGCGCCGCAGACCATGCCCAAAGGCGCGCGGCGAGTCGGTCCGAAGTCGCCGGCTGCGGGCCTCGCGGCCGGCTTGGGCACGTCCGGAGGCGCTGCAGCCCTGCCGTGATGAGCTATCACTCGCCTGCTCCCATCGGGGAGCACGACGGCGTGGACGACCTCGGATGCCTCCACGAGAGCCGGCCAGTAGACGCCGTAGGCGCTCTCCGCGCCTGGCGGAGTGGTGGCGTGAAATCCTGCGTAGCCGCCCAGAGCAAGCTCCACGGTGGCGTTCGAGAAGGCCCGGCCGACCTTGGCCGGGTCGGGATCCATGACGGTGATCCTCAAATGAGCGGTGGCCAGCTCATTGTCCGGGGAATCCTCGCGGTCGAAGCGCGCCAGGTGGACATCCACGGCCTCGAAACGCTCCTTGCCCCCGAGGATGGAGAAGAGCTCCTCCTCCGCCCAGGCCGCCTTGGCTTCTATGTCGAGCCCGGTCAGCACGAGGGTCATCGAATTGCGATAGCCGCCCATATAGTTGAGAGCCACCTTGAGTTTTGACGGCGGCTCGGTTCCCTTCACTCCCGAAATCCGCACGCGGTCCTGGCCCACCTGTTCCAGATCAATACTGTCGAAGAGGGCCACGGCGTCCGGATTCGCGTAAGCGGGTTGCGCCACTTCGTAAAGAAGCTGGGCCGTCACGGTCCCCACCGAAACCAGGCCGCCGGTATCCGGATGCTTGGTGATGACCGACGAGCCGTCCGCGGCCACTTCGGCAATGGGAAAGCCCGGATAGCGGCGATCCTTGATCTCCCCGATGAAGGCGTAGTTCCCTCCGGTGGCCTGCGGACCGCATTCGATTACGTGCCCGGCCACCACGCCGCCGGCGAGCCGGTCGTAGTCGTCGCGGCTCCAACCGTGCCACCACGCCGCCGGCCCTACCACCAGCGATGCATCGGTCACGCGACCGCAGACGACGATATCGGCCCCCGCCTCGAGCGCCTCGGTTATGCCGAACCCACCCAGATACGCGTTAGCGGTGATCGGCGTGACACCCGCGTCCGCCAAAAGCTGGCCGGTGTCGATGTTCACCAAGGGATGCCCGCCGTCGAGCAGCTCCATAACGCGGGCCGAGAGATCATCTCCTTCCACCCAGGCGATGCGGGGCGCCAGTCCGAGCTTTTCGGCCAGGGCTCCGATCTGGGAGGCGAGCCCGGCCGGGTTGAGCCCACCCGCGTTGGAGACGACTTTGATCCCGCGATCCTGGCAGGTTCCCAGCACCTGCTCCATCTGGGCAAGGAAGGTGCGGGCGTATCCCGCGCCAGGGTCCTTCAGCCGCGCTTTCCAGAGGATCAGCATGGTCAGCTCGGCGAGATAATCGCCGGTGAGTACGTCGATAGGCCCACCCTCGACCATCTCGCGGGCAGCGGAGAAGCGATCCCCGTAGAAGCCGGAGCAGTTTGCTATTCTTACCGGCCGCCGTTCGCTCATACCGCTCACCTCCCCCAGGTCCCGAGACGGCTCGGCCGCCGCGGGACACGGAGTCCCCTCCAAGCGCGGCCGCCCGCCGCTCGTGCAAGGCTCATCGGCATGCAAAGTTATCACTCACGCACCAGGGCCGCGCGGGCCAAAGCCCGGCCGGGGTGCTGGGGTGTTGCTCCGGGAGGCCGGCCTTGGGCGACCAGGATCGCGAGGAACCGGAAGCAACGTCTGAGGTCATATCTGACTTGACCATTTCCCTGCCCGGTTGCAGAATCTTGGCATTCCCGACAGAAAGGAGCCCCATGACCGCTGGTGCCATCTACGGATTGGTAGTCGTGATCGTCGTGCTGGCCGGCTCGATCGGGGTGCAGGCCATGCGGGGCAAGAACGTCGAGTACGAGTGCCAGGACTGCACCGCCCGCTTCAGCCCCTCCCCCATCCTTTTGGCCCTTACGCCTCATCGCCTGGGAAAGAAGCTCCTCACCTGCCCTCAGTGTGGCACAAGGACCTGGGCGGTGCCGGTTCCCAAGTAATGCACCTGGCGCCCGCTCGCGTCTTGAGCGCCTCTTGCATCGGCGCGGACGCGCTTTCGACTGGCCTAGGGCCGAGCAGCTCTCGCATCGGCCGCCCGCCTCAGCCACACGGCGAGGAGTCCGGCCAAAACGGCCGTCGCCAAGGCCGTAAGCAGCACCGCCGCCAGGTCATGGGTGGGCAGGCTCAGGGCGTAAAACGTGCGCAAGGTGTCGAAAGGAAAAAGGAGCACGAATCCCGCTGACATCGCCAGAATGAGAACCCCCTTCCACCAGGTGAAGGGTGCCGAAGCCGCTGCCAGCACCGCCAGTCCGGCGGCAAGCAGGACAAGCACCACCGCAGTGCGGCTTACGGCCACGGGATCCCCGTTGGCGTAGGTGATCAGGTAGGCGGTGGCCGCCCCGGCGGCCTCGACGGCGCCTACCGGGATCGCGAAGCGAAGCACCCTGGCGACGAGCCCCGGCATATAGCGGCGGGCGTTCGGAGCCAGCGCCAGGAAGAAGGAGGGGGTTCCGATTGTCAGCGCATCGATCACGGTGAGGTGGCGCGGCAGGAGAGGGTAGCCGAGCAGGGCCACTCCGGCAAAGAGGGCGAGCAGGGCCGCCCACGCCGTCTTGGCCAGGAAGAGGTTGGCCACCCTTTCGATGTTGCCGGCCACCCGCCGTCCCTCGGCGACCACCCCCGGGAGTGTCGAGAAATCCCCGTCGAGCAGCACCAGCTGGGCCACCGCCTTGGTGGCTGCAGTGCCCGAGCCCATCGCAACGCCGATGTCCGCGAGCTTGAGCGCCAAGGCGTCGTTCACCCCATCGCCGGTCATCGCCACCACGTGGCCACGCGAGCGAAGCGCGCGCACCATGGCCTGCTTCTGATGCGGAGTCACCCGGCCGAAGACGGACTCGCGCTCGAGAAGATCGGCCAGCTCGGACTCCGTGTCCGGAAGTGTCCGCGCGTCCACCGCCTTGGCATCGGGCAACATGGCCCCCGCACGCGCGGCAATGGCGCCAACGGTGGCCGGGCTGTCACCCGATATGACCTTGATCGCGACGCCCTGCCGCCCGAAGTACTGAAGAGCCCCGGCCGCCTCGGACCGGAGCCGCTCGCCGAAGACGAGCAGAGCCATGACCTGCCCTGCCGGCACCTCCCCACTGCGCGGCGGCTCCCTGGTCTTGACAAGTGCGAGGACCCGCCGTCCCGAGGCGGCGATCTCCTCGGCGGTGTCCAATGCCTTGGGATCGGAGCCGGCGATGATCTCGGGGGCGCCGATGACCCAGGTGCCATTTTCAGCGAAGGTGGCCGAGCTCCACTTGGTGGCCGAGCTGAACGGCACGGAGCCGACACGTTCCCATCGCGGATCGGACGGGAAGGCGGCCGCAAGGGCGGCGAGCGTTGCGTTCGGGGACTCCTGCGCGGCAAGAGCCGAGACCGCCGCCGTCAACCCTTCGCTCTCGGCAAAGGCGATCAGCTGCTCGAAAACGATGCTCCCGTCCGTCAAGGTTCCCGTCTTGTCGAAGCAAACCACGTCAACCCGGGCCAAGCCCTCGACGGCAGCCAGCTCCTGCACCAGCACCTTGCGCCGGGCAAGCTTCACGGCCCCCACCCCAAAGGCGATCGAAGTCAGGAGCACCAGACCTTGGGGGACCATTCCGACCAGTGCTGCGACGATCCCGGCAACCGCCGACCTCAGCGGCCCGCCGGCCCGCAACGCTCCCGCCAACAGCAGGGCAGCTGCCGGGAACAGTGCCCATGTCACGTAGCGCAGGATCTTGTTGATCCCGTTCATCAGCTCGGACGGCGTGGTGGCAAAGGCACGGGCTTCCCGTGAGAGGGTGCGGGCGTACGCCTGCTGCCCCACCGCGGTCACCTGATACCTGCCCGTGCCGGCAGCGACAAAGCTGCCCGAGAGCACCGGCGCAGACTCCGAACGCGGAACCGGCTCTGACTCACCGGTCAGGAGCGACTCGTCGATCTCCAACCCCTCGGCCGACCGCACTATGCCGTCGGCTACGATCTGCTCCCCTGGCGCCATCAACACCAGGTCATCCAGCACGACCTGCTCGAGATGCACCTCGGCCACGCATCCATCGCGCAGCACGCGAACATGCGGGGCGGATAGAAGCGCCAAGCGATCGAGTGTGCGTTTGGTCCGTTCCTCCTGGAGGATCCCGATTCCGGAATTGAAGACCATCACAAGGCCGAAAAGGGCATCCTGGATCGCTCCCGTCAGCAGGATCGCCACCAGCAGCGTGCCGAGGATCAGGTTGAACCTGGTCATGATGTTGGACCGCATGATTTCCATGGTCGACTTGGAGGTCGCCTCGGGTGCCGCGTTGTCGAGCCCCGACGCGACACGCTCGGCGACTTCGGCCGCCGTCAGCCCAAGAGGCGAGACGGGCGGGCGCTCAGGCACCAACGGCCCCTTGGATTCGCCGGGCGCATGCAGCGCGCGCTCATCTTGTGCGTCACTCACGGAGACCCCCGATCGAACGGCATGCGCTGCTGATCCGAAACTCGTCCTCGGTGACGAAGGCTAATGGAGCGGGCGAGAGGAGTTGATGCTGTTCGCACATTGCGAGGGCCCTCCGGCCAGCGGATTCCCGCCCCAAAAGTTACGGACCCACAACCCCGGTGGCAACAAAGACGAACTTTTGAGTCACTCCATAATTGGAAGCATGCTAGTCTTTGAGCAATGATAGCTACAGAACCATCTCAGGACGCGTCGCGTGAGAGCTTCGTCGAGATGCTGAGGGCCGCCGGGCTGCGCACGACTGGTCCCCGGCTCGCCACGCTTGGCGTCCTTATCCAGCGTCCCCACGCGGACACCGAAACCGTGATCCGGCAGGTGCGCAGCGAGCTAGGCACGGTTTCGGCGCAGGCCATCTACAACGTGCTCGCGACGCTGGTGCAAGGAGAGCTGGTGCGGCGGATCGAGCCCGCCGGGAGCCCCGCTCTTTACGAGTTGCGTGTCGGTGATAACCATCACCACATCGTCTGCCGGCTGTGCGGCGCGGTTGCCGACGTCGATTGCGCGGTCGGCCACCGTCCATGCCTGACGCCATCCGAAACGCACGGGTACGCGCTCGACGAAGCCGAAGTCACCTACTGGGGCTACTGCCCCGAATGCCAAGCAAGCCGGGGCAGCCACATTGCCTCCACGACCGAAGAGACCACCGGCAACTAACGCTCACCAGAAAGAGGGGACAATGACTGACAAAACGCCAACGACCGAAGAGATCGGCGGAATGCCTATCCGCACCAACCGGGATTGGTGGCCGAACCAGCTGAACGTGCAAGCGCTCCATCGGAACTGCCCACGCACAAATCCGCTCGGCGCGTCCTATGACTATGCCAAGGAGTTCAGGACCCTCGACGTCGAGGCGCTCAAGCAGGACATTACGGAGGTGCTGACCAGCTCACAGGAGTGGTGGCCCGCGGATTACGGCAACTACGGCCCCCTCTTCATCCGCATGACGTGGCACGCGGCCGGTACATACCGGATCACCGACGGCCGCGGAGGCGGTGGCGCCGGCGCCCAGCGCTTCGCGCCCCTCAACAGCTGGCCCGACAACGCCAACCTCGACAAAGCACGGCGTTTGCTTTGGCCGGTAAAGCAGAAGTACGGCCGCAAGGTCTCCTGGGCCGACCTGATCATCT
>JAKAOC010000157.1 GCA_021823385.1 Actinomycetes bacterium | reverse complement strand
CAATGATTGCTCGCGGTGAAAAACCTTCCGTCTCGTCCTGCTGCTCAGGGACGATCTCGGAATTGCCTACCGAATCGGACATATGAATAGAACGCCTTCTCTACTTACCGGAATTGAGCCATCGCCGGAAAAAGCCTAGGATAGCTCACATTCGAGCATAACAACGCGCAACTTCGGCAATGCAGTGCCCGGACTCGGGCCCCGGCGCCGCCTTCTATTTGGCATCGCCCCAACTCGAAACGATGTAGGAGTTCACCGCAAGCGGCACTCTGAGCTTCGCGGCCGACTCCATCGCCCGCACCACCACGTCCCGAACCTCGGCAGCATGCTCGTCCTTCGCCTCGACCAGCACCTCGTCGTGTACTTGCAGCACCAGAACGGCCTGGTCGCGCAGCAGTGTCCGGTCCAGGTTGACCAGGGCGATCTTGAAAATGTCGGCGGCCAGCCCCTGGATTCCCGAGTTCATCGCCTGGCGCTCGGCGGCCTGGCGCACCCGATAGTTGTCGTCTCTCAGCTCGGGAATCCTCCGCCGGCGCCCGAACTCGGTCTCGGTGTAGCCCAGTCGCTTCGCCTTGGCCACGACCTCATCCATATAGCTGCGCACGCTGGGAAATGCCGCGAAAAAGCTCTTCAGGATCTCCTCCGCCTCGGGAACCTCCACGTTTAGGCGCGCAGCCAGGCCATAGGCCTCCATCCCATACGCCAGCCCGTAGGCAACCATCTTGGCTTTGGCGCGCTGCTGAGAGGTGACCTCGGACGGCGGAACGCCGAAGACTCTCGACGCGGTGGCGGTGTGGATGTCCACTCCGGTCGTAAAGGCTTCGATCAGCCCGGGGTCTCCGCTGAGGTGCGCGATTACCCGCAGCTCGACCTGGGAGTAGTCCGCCACCACCAGCTTGGAGCCGGGCGGGGCGACAAAGGCGTAGCGAAAACGCTTGCCGATCTCGGTGCGGATGGGGATGTTGTGGAGATTTGGGTGATCCGAGGAGAGGCGGCCGGTGCGCGCGACCATCTGGTTGAACGTGGCATGGATGCGGCCATCGGGCGCCACCTCGGAGATGAGGCTGTCTCCGTAGGTGCTGCGCAGCTTCTCCACTTCGCGATAGCGCATCACCTCCTCCACAATCGGATGAACCCCGCGCAGCTTCTCGAGGCTCTGGGAATCGGTGGAATAGCCGGTCTTGGTCTTCTTGGGAGGGGTGAGGCCGAGCTCCTCGAACAGGACCTCGCCCAGCTGTTTGGTGGAGTTCACGTTGAAGGACCTGCCCGCCATCTGGCAGATCGATTCGGCCAGGCGCGCCGCCTCCTGCGAGAACTCCCTGGCCAGCGAACGCAGTTGATCGACGTTCACCGCGATGCCCACCGCCTCCATGCGCGCCAGCGCCAGGAGAAGCGGCAGCTCGAGCTCGTCGAAGAGCCAGGTCATGCCCGAGTCGTCGATCTCTTGGCGCAGTGGCGCCTCCACCAGCGCGCAGGTTGCCGCCTCGCGCAGGAGCGCCGGAAGCTGTTCGGTCTCGAAGAGGCCCCCGGTTTCCTCGGCGACTTCGGGTCCACCCTCGAGCCGCGGAAGCTCCCCGGCCCAGCGCTCCTTGGCACCCTCCAGGTCGTAGCCTCCGAGCGATGCGTCGAGCAGGTACATGCCCAGCCCCAGATCTGCGGCGAGTGCGGGCGGCTCGATGCCCAAGCTGACCAGGCGGCGGAAGACCTCCTTGCAGCCAAAGCCGACCGCCCTTGCACCTGCCAGTACGGCGATCACCGCGCCGAGGCGCTCGACCTCTTGGGATCCGTCCACGTCTTCGCCGTAGCAGGCCACCTCCGCAACCCCGCCACCGGGCTGCACGGCAAGGGCCAGAGCCGAAACGGCACTGCGCCCCGCCTGCCCGCTCCACCCGACGGCAAGCGCGACCTTCGCGCCGGACTCCAACCGTTCGGCAAAGGCTCCCAGCGAATCGACCTGGTGCACCGCCACCGCGGCGTCCTGCCGAGGTGTTCCGGCCTGGGATCCCTTGTGCCCGATGTAGTCATAAGCCTTCAACGCCCGGCCGGCCAGCCGCTTCGACTCGATCAGTTCGAAGAAGCCCTTGGCGGCCTCGTCGTCGAGGGGACCGAGGCGAAGATCCTCCAGGCGCGCGTCTATATCCAGATCCCGCTTCAGCGGGGTGAGTGCCATGTTGAGCTGCAGCCTCTCAAGGTTCTCCGATATGGTCGAGGCCACCTTGGGCGACAAGGCGTCCAGGTGCTCGAGCAGGGTGCCGACACTCTGATAGGTCTCGGCCAGGCGGGCCGCGGTCTTGTCTCCGATGCCGGGCAAGCCGGGGAGGTTGTCCGAGGGGTCTCCTCTCAGGGCGGCCAGGAACGGATACACCTCGGGGGGCGCTCCCACCTTTTCGATGACACCCGCCTCATCGAGCAGGAGATAGTCGCTCACCCCGCGACGGTTGTAGAGGACCCGGATGTGGGGGTCCCGCACCAGCTGGAAGCTGTCGCGGTCTCCGGTCACGACGATGGTGTCGACGCTTTGGGACGCGGCCCTTTCGGCCAGGGTCGCCAGCACGTCGTCGGCTTCATAGCCGGGCTTGGAGACCACGGCGATGCCGAGCGAGCGGACAGCCCGCTCCAGCATCTCCAGCTGGGACTTCAGCCCGGGATGCGTCTCGGGTCGGTGCGCCTTGTAGTCCGGGTTCAGATCGTCCCGGAAGGTTCGGCCGGGAAGGTCGAGCGCGACGGCCATGTGGGTGGGCTTCTGCTCCTCGATTAGCCCCACCAGCATGCTCATGAAGCCGTACAAGGCGTTGGTGTGCTGGCCGCTGGAGGTGACCATCGAATCGACGGGTATGGCGAAAAACGCCCTGAAGGCCAACGAGTAGCCGTCGACGAGGATCAGCTTGTCCATGCGATCCAACCTACCCCCGCGGCGCCGCGAGGCGAGGCGGATGGCGCCTACTCCGGGCGCAGCTCCCCGGAGATGACCGCCTCGGCCATGGCCGACATCTTCGTACGCGAATCCATGGCCCTGCGCTGTATGAAGGAGAAGGCCTCGGGCTCGGTCAGCCCGTACGTCTCCATGAGAACCCCCTTGGCCCGGTCGAGCAGCTTTCGCGTCTCCAGCTGAGCCTTGAGGCGCTCGGCGCTGTCCTCCAGATTGCGAACCTCGTCCTCCAGGGCCTGCATCTCGCCGAAACGGGCGATCGCCAGCTCGATGGCGGGCACCAGGTCGCTGGGCTGGAATGGCTTCACCAAATAAGCGAGTGCCCCGGCGTCCCTGGCCTGCTCGATCAGGGCGCGTTGGGAAAAGGCGGTGAGGATGATGACCGGGCATAGGCGCTCCCGCGACACCTCCGCGGCCACCTCCAGCCCATCGAGGCCGGGCATCTTCACGTCCAGGATCGCGAGCTCGGGCTGCAGCGAGCGGATCATCTCCAGAGCCTGATCGCCTCGATGAGCGGCTCCGGCCACTTCGTAGCCGAGCTCGCGCAGCGCCTCCTCCAGATCCATCCTGATGATGGCCTCGTCCTCAGCAATCACTACCCGCGTCACTCATCCTCCAGATCCTCAGGGAGCCACCATCGCGACTCCCGAAGTAACCTTTGAGCTTACCAAGTGCGTACAAGCGAGCCGATTAGGGGGTTAGGGTGACCGATCTGGTCTTTGGCCTGCCACTCTGGCTGGCGGACACCAACTGCTGGATCGTCCGCTCCGCCTCCTCGTCGGGCGAGTGCGTGCTCATCGACGTACCTCCGGAGCCGGAGAAGGTGGCGGCCTTCCTGAAAGAGCGCTCGCTGCGGGTGGTAGCGGTCATAGCCACCCATGGCCACATCGACCACATTGGGGGAATTCCCGCCCTGGTCGAGCGAGAGGAGAATCTGGATTTCGCCGGCCGGCAGCGGCTCCCTGTCCACCTGCATCCGGCGGATCGCCACATGATGCGCGACCCCATCGGGACTTCCGGCATGCTCGGCCAGGCTCTCGCGGCGTCAGGACTGAGCACCCGCGAACCCGAGCTGGTTCACGACCTCGCCGACGGCCAGGAGGTCAGGGGCGCGGGCCTGCGCTTGCGTGCGATCCACACCCCGGGTCATACTCAAGGCTCGACCTGCTTCCTGGGCGAGGTAGGTGATCTGGGGCCGCTCTTGTTCAGTGGGGACCACCTCTTTGCGGGCTCCATCGGAAGGACGGACCTGCCCGGAGGATCGATGGAGGCGCTGATGAACTCCATGAGGGAGAAGATACTCCCGCTCGCCGACGCCACCGTGGTCCTGCCAGGCCACGGCGAGACCACCACCATCGGCCAGGAGCGCGCCACCAACCCGTTCCTGCGCGGCGTACTGCCCTGAGCGGTTCAGGCGGCTTTGACCCTACCGGTCACCAGCGGTGCCGACGTCGGCGCGACCGTGCCGCCCGTGGGTTCAGCGGTTACGGCGAGCGCCTGGTAAAAGGAGATCGCGGGAAGGGTGAACTTCGCGCCCAGCGGATCCCCGCCGGCCAGGCCGAGCGAGACCGGTGCGCTGCCCGGGTCGCCTCGTAGGAGCCCCCAGACCTGGTAGGTCCGCCCCCGGGCAAGGCGGGGCAGGTTGGTCGCGGCCACCACCGCCTGGGAGCCCTGGAGCTCGAGCCGGAGATAGCTCCCCGAAGATCCGGTCAGCTGGATGTACACGACCTTCCCGCCCGAGGCTGCCACCGTTGCCGGCGCGGTGGACCTGCCAAGCCAGAAGGAGACCGAACCGAATCCGAGCACCAGGACGACAAGCGCCGCCACCAGCTCAGGGATCCTGCGGCGAGGGCGAAGCCGATGCACCTCTTCGCCGGCGGCGTGCGGCGTGGCCGTCGCGGTCCCGCCTGTTTCGGCCAGGACCGCCTTAAGCACCGAAGGAGGTGGCTCCACAGGTTCCAGGAGCGCCTCGGTGACGACTTGGGAGAGCTCACGCAGCTCTGCACGGCACAGCGGACACTCGTCCAAATGCTCCTCCAGTGCCCGGAGCTCCTCCCCCTCCAACGCGCCGACCGCATAGACGGGCACCAATTCGCTCAAGCGGGCATGACCGTCGAGGGTGTTCATCTCACCTCACCCACCTGCGAGCCGATGCTTTGACGTATCCGGCTCAATCCCGATCTTATGCGGCTCTTCACGGTGCCCTCGGGCTGGCCGAGCAGCAACGCCACCTCGCGGTAGCTGTGCCCCCCGAAATAGGCGAGCTCGATGGCCTGGCGCTCCTCCTGGCTCAGGATCGCAAGCGCGTCACGCACCTCCAGCGAGGCGGCCACCCGGTCGTGCTCGGCCACCGGGCTGCGATCGGCGGGTTCGGCGCTCGTGGCCGCCTCCTCGCGCCTACGCCTGGCCACCTCCGAGCGCAGGCGGTCGATGGCCTTGCGGCTCGCCATCATGGCCAGGTAGCCGCGCAGGGACGCGCGGGAGGGGTCGTAGCGATCCGGCTGCCTCCACACGCCGAGGAAGACATCCTGGGTCACCTCCTCGGCAAGTGCTCCCGGGCCGAGAACGCGCAGTGCCACTGCGTGCACGTGGGCGGCGTGGCGACGGTACAACTCGACCAGCGCCTCCTGGCTGCCCGAGGCGACCAGTCCGACCAGCTCCTCGTCGCAGGCGGCGGCTCGATCGACTCCGGCGGACTTCGCCATCTCTGTGCCACTCATTGCCGCATGCAACATACGCAGAGTGTCTCATAATCCCCGCTTCGCATTAATTCCCTGTCGAGCCGGTCCACTCGGCCACAAGACACCTAGTGCGATGTAATTTGCACGAATTTCGCTTCGGCACAATCCACCCCGCCGATCTGCACCGAACCAAGCATGTACAGCCGCAAAGAGCGCCACCCGGTGGGGTGAAGCGCCATCACCCGACAAGGAGTCACCGCATGGGCTTGGACCGACGAGCGTTCGAGGAGCTCATCACGGAGTCGCAGGACACGCACCTCGACTCGATGAGGGAGATGAAGGAGGCCGGAAGGGAGCTGGTGGAGCTACACCACCAAGCCGGCGTCGAGGCGGACGCCACGCCCGGACTTGGCGGCAAGGTCTTGCCGCCCGGCGCCTTCTTTCTTGGCACACTGGGTGCGCTGGGCGTAGGCACGGCCATAGATCGG
>JAKAOC010000156.1 GCA_021823385.1 Actinomycetes bacterium | reverse complement strand
AACCTGCTCAATGCAGTAGGTGGATCGCCGGTGATCGACTCCCCTGAATTCCTGCCGCGCTACCCGGCAACGCTTCCCTTCAGCAATCGAAGCTTCGAAGTGCCGCTGCTCCCGTTCTGCCCGGAAGCTCTCGAGGTCTTTTGCCGGATAGAGCGACCCGAGGTGGACGACGCGCCCGCCGAGGCCGACGGGTTCGAGACGATCGGACAGTTCTATCAGGCCGTGGAGGAGGGCCTGGCCTTTCTGACGGCGACGCTGGGGGAGGAGGCGGTCTTCACCGGGGATCCCGGACGCCAAATCGGCCCGGAACAGATCGGCGGCAAGGCGGGCTGGAGGATCGTGGCGGTGACGGATCTGGCTTCGGCGCTCCGCGCGGTCGACGAGATCGAGGAGCAGGGCGAGGGGTTGAAACATGCCGAGGTATGGGATGGTGAACGGGACATGTTCCATCCAGACCTGGACGAAGTGGCCCATTACTTTCGCTTCACCGAGATTATGCAGGCCAGGCGCTACAGGCGAGGCGACACCCCGCGGTCGGGTCCAACCGGGGAGGCGATTCAGGTGGATTGGGCGGCGGTGCACCCCATGCGGATCGGCGCGCGCATGGCTGACTATCCCGATGGGAGTCCCGTGCGGGAGAAGATGACCGAATTCAACCGGGCTTACTGCGGGCTTCTTCGGTTTCTTCATCGGACCGTCAACGGGGAGAGCGAGCTGCTCGGCGACCTTTTCGGAGCGATGATGGACGTGCGCGAAGTTGCGCGCGAGTTGATGCTCATGCCCAGCGGCGACGGCGCCACCAACGCCGGCCCTTCCTTCGAATACGTCGCACCGACATAAGGTGCCGGCCGGCGCCTCCTCCGCAATTTTCCCAAGACACATTGCCGTCATGACGACCGAGCCCTCGCCTTTTCGGGTTAAACGAGGGAGGGCCGGGGAATCCCCAGCCCTCCGCGGTCAGGTGCTGACTAGTTCCGTAAAGGTTCAGCAGCGCCCTTCCTTTTGCTCATCGGTAAACCTTGCTCAGTGCCGCTGCAGATGGTGCCGCTGCATCTCCTCGAGGGTGTCCGGAACCATCTCCCCTGTCGCTCCCTCGCCCTTCTCGCGAGCCCCCATGAACAAGGGGAGCACCCAGCGATCGAGGCCGATCGTGCCCGCGTTCTGCCAGGCGACGACCAGGAAGAGACCGATGATCGCATACATCGGGTTCACTCCGATCGTACCGGAGAAGAGGTACATGAAGTTGAAGGCGACCCCGAAGAAGGCCGCCGCGCCGGTCAACAGGCCTAATACCAGGCCGACGCCGACGGCGAATTCGCCGAGGGCGACAACCTTGGCCAGCGCCGCGTGATTCGGGCCGACAAAATTGGTCAGGAACGAGAGCCACCAGCCGTAGACGACCGATGCATGTGCCCCGGCTGCGTGAGCCTTTGCTCCTGCGACATACCCTTGTATGCCGGTGCCGCCGTTCCAGAATGACTGGTACTCGGCGCCGAACATCTTCTGCCATCCGGCATCGATCCACTTGTAGCCAAGCCAGAGCCGCACCACCAGCCATAGCCAGGCGGCGCCTTCACTGTGATATAGCCACCTGAGGGGACGGACCGTCCTGGTTGACACCAGTCTGATCTTGCTCATATCAACACCTGCCTTTTTAATTGGCGACCCGGAGGGGCAACCGCCCTTATCCACCTGGATTCCGGGCCACAGGCAAAGCATTCGTCCGCTAAATAAAAGCAGTTAGGGACCAAGAGACTCTGCAATGGTGAATACCGTCTCGGTCCGCGGGTAACTACGGCGGTGGGGTAGGGGGTCCTGGTGGCGGGTCGACCAGGGCTAGGAAGCCGCAGCCTCTTCGAGAAAACGTGCGATCTCGTCGATGGCGCTATCGGCTTCGGGAATGCCCGGGAAGGCGGGGTAGACGTGCCACATCCCTTCCGCGATCTGGAGCCTGCTGGGTGCGCCAACCTCCACCAGCGCCCGGTTCAAGCGGACCGAGTCGTCCAGGAGAATCTCGTCACCGCCGACCAGGATCAATGACGACGGGAGCCTTGCCAGGTCTCCGAACAAAGGCGAGGCGAGCGGACTGGCGGCGTCGACCTCCCCGAGGTATATCCGCGCCGCCGGCCTGAGCGACTCGGCCTCCAGCCAGGGGTCGGCCTCGGCGCGCTCGGTCACCGAGCCACCCGAGCCGGTGAGGTCGGTCCATGGGCTGAGGAGCACGATGCGAAGCGGCAGTGGGAGTTCGAGTTCCTTGAGCCGTAACATGAGCGCCACAGTCAGGCCGCCTCCCGCAGAGTCGCCGGCGACGATCAGTTTCGAGGGATCGACGCCCTTGTCGAGGAGGTGCTGATATGCCGACAGCGCGTCATCGAGAGCGGCGGGGAAGGGATTCTCAGGCGCCAGCCGGTACTCGGGAAGGTAGGCGCGAATTCCAGCCGCCAGGCAGATGCGGCCCACCAGGGAGCGGTGGGTGGTTATCGACCCGGCGGAGTAGGCACCACCGTGAAGGTAAAGAAGCGACAGCTCCCGCTTTGGGGTGTCCACGCTTATCAACTCGGCGCGCATCCCCGCCAGGTCCACCATCTCGGTCTGCACTCCCGCCGGCATGGGGGACAGGGAAGCCAGGGCCTCGAGCGCCATCCGCTGATCCTCGACCGTTGCCACCGCTCCCGAACCCTTGAAGGAGAAGAGCAGGTCCTTTATCGCTTGCGCCTCGGCGGAGAGCATCGATTACCCCTTTCACTTTGCTCTCCAACTTAGCCCGCACGCAGGCGCGACACATAAAACGCCGCGCATCACCGGTTCAGTTGAGGTACCAGATGAGCCAGTGGCCGTTGCGATCGACGAAGCCGGCCGTGCCCACCAGGGCCGGGTGATCCTGAGCGCAGGTGGCGAAAGGCCCACCTTGGGTGCAGATCTCCAGGAACCAGCTGGCAGACATTACCGCCGGGGTGCAGCCGGCCGTGATCGGCTGCGGCGCGGAGCTTAGTGTGCCCGGCGCGACGAGGTAGGTTTGGTCGCCGGAGATGGTCGGGATGCTCCCTTGGCTGGAGGCCGACGGAGCTATGTAGCTCCAGGCCGCCCGGTCCGAGAGGAGCTTTGCCTGCTCCGCCGAGTTAGCCGAGTTGAACGAGTTGAGGATGTCGATCAGGGAGGAGGCGCTCGGCGCCGCCACACCCGTTTGCACCCCCTGCATGGACGGACAGGCGGCGTTTGTGCCGTTGCCGACCGGCGGGGTGGAAAGGGGATAGATGTTGGCCGGAAAGATCGCGCTGGCCGCCGGAAGGTTGCCGGTGGTCCCGGTCGTGGAGGTTGAAGTCGTAGTGGAAGTCGAAGGCGCGGCGGCGGCCTGCTGAGAGACGCAGGCGGACGTCACCAATGCAAGCGCGGCAAGCGCTCCACGTCTTCTGGCGGCTCCGGAAAGCGCGCCTTGTATCAGCCCCTTCGCCAACCCCACCGGTAAATAATCCCTCAAATACGCTACAAACTGAATGGCAGGTGCGCCATATTTCGAAGTGGGGCGGTCCTGCACGTGCCGTCCTGCGGGCGGCAACCAGAGCCTACGCCACGGTCGTTTACAGGGGAGATCGGGGCAGCTCGCTACGGTCCGGGAACGGGCCGGGAGAAGCTTGCCCGCATGGCGGCTCGGGGTTAGTCTGCGTGCCGGGCGGTGGCTCCTGCCGTCGCGGAGCCGAAGGAGTCCAAACGTGCCGCTTGTGCAGGTGAACGGGATAGAGGTCTACTACGAGCGTCTGAACGAAGGACCACCGGTGGTAGTCGTCCCCGGCCTCGGCGCCGATTCCCGCCAGTTCATGCCCTTCGCTGAGGAATTGGCATCGGGAGGCTTTTCGGTGGTGGTCTTGGATCCACGCGGAGCCGGCCACAGTTCCAAGCCGCAGGAGCCATATACGGTGGAGCAAATGGCGGAAGATGTGAGCGGCCTGGTTTCGGCTCTGGGCATCGCCCCGGTTGCCCTGGTCGGATATTCCCTGGGCGGCCGAATCGCCATTTGCGTCGCGGCGAGACATCCCGAACAGGTCAACCGGTTGGTGCTGGCGGCCACCTCCGCGTATGACCGTAGGCCCCGCTTGCTCGGAGCGCGCTGGCTGGTCTTCAATGTCCTTGCCCGCCTGCCCAAGCCACGAGGGTTCGACTCCCAGCCGTCATTTGCGTTCGAGAATCAGCGCAAGGCGGCAGCGGAGTTCGACGGCCGGCCACTTCTTGCCACCATCGGGATGCCCACTCTGGTGATCCATGCAAGCAGGGACCGCATCGTTCCCAAGGCTGTTTCCTGCGATCTGGCGGCGATTCCGGGCGCCAGGGTGGCCGAGCTTCCGGGCGGACATTTCTCGCTCTTGATGGCGCGGCATCGGGAACTCGCCGCGGAGATAGCCGGGTTCCTTTCTGAGACCTCGTCCTGAGAGGCCGTATGAGGCCCGTTTTGCACCCGCCATGGGTATTCCTACCGCCTCATGAAAAAGCGCGGCTTCTTTTTTCGGTTCGGCCCTGACAGGAGGGGACGAAAATCGGTGTTTTGGCTTCTCCGGCGGCCCTCTTGCCGAAACGCCGAAAATCGATATTATGTAAAGTAGCTAAGGAAACAAAGGGAAGGCGGGCCTACACCCGCCCTCCCCTCGATCGGCACGGCCGGCCCGCGGCGGCGAGTCGGCTACATCTTCCAGTCGCTCCAGGGATTCTTGGGGTGCCACGGCCAGTCCGCCGGAGCGGCCTCCTCGGCGACAATCGTGTTGCGGATGGAACCGATTCCTTCGATGGCCACTTCGATGACGTCTCCCGGCTTCATCCACACCGGAGGCTTTCGGCCGAAACCGACGCCTCCGGGAGTCCCAGTGGCTATCACGTCTCCCGGGCGCAGTGCCGTGAAGCTGGAGAAGTACTCGACCGCCTTGTAGACGTTGACGATCATGTCGGCCGTGGATGCGGACTGCATTATCTGTCCGTTCAGAATGCTCTGCACGCGGATGTCGCTGATGTCGAGCTCGTCGGTGGTCACCATCTCCGGTCCGATCGGCATCGAGGCGTCGAAGTTCTTTCCCGGCGTCCACTGTGTCATGGCACGCTGCCATTCGCGTGCGGAGACGTCGTTGAGGGCTACGTAGCCGGCGATCGCCGCCTGCGCGTCCTCCGCGCGGATGTATCGTCCACCTTTTCCGATCACCACGCCTAGCTCGGCCTCATAGTCGAGGGTTTCCGAAAGCGCCGGGGCGACAAGGTCGTCGTTGGGCCCGAGAATCGTGCCCGCAGTCTTGACGAAGCACTCGGGCCAGCTGGGCACGTCACGGCCGCCTTCAAGAGCGTGCTCCGCGTAGTTGACACCTAGGCAAAGGATGCGGGTCGCATCAGGGGTCGTCGGTCCGAAGTCGCCTGCAGCCACTTCCACTCCGTTGCGCCCCGTGAGCCCCCGGATGGCTTCCAGGGCCTGCTCCCCCGCCTCCAGAACACCCTGCAGCGAGGCGTATTGCGCCACGCCCGTCCCCTCGGCCACGTCGACGTAGCCCTGGGCGCCTTTCACGTGCAGGCGCAGTCCTGCGTCGGTCCTTATCGTTGCGAGTCTCAAGGTTCCCTCCGGTTTGATCACGCGGCGAATACGTTGTCCCCGTTGATCCCGCGTCTTTTCGAGGATATCCAGCCGCGAACCGATTGCGCCGCCGCCTGTCAACCCCGCGCATGCCCCCGCTCGGCTGACGGAGCTGCGTTCGTATGCCCGGCCGCCTAGTTCAGAGCTGCTGCATCCTTAGCTTGAGCTGCGCCAATTCGATGGCCACTGCTTCTTCCAGCTTCTCCGGGCCCAGACCGAGTGCGGCCAACTTGTCCCCGACCGGGCCGCCGGCGGCAACGGCTCCCATTAGCAGGTGTTCCGTCCCTATGTAGTTGTGCCCGAGTCGAAGGGCCGCCTTCAGCGACTCCTTCAGCGAGAATCTGGCCTCAGGAGTGAACTGAAGGTCGGGCATCTCGCGGGTTCGATCTTCGCGCACCTGCGGAGCGGGCCCGACGCCGATGGCTTCATACAGAGCTTCATCCGTCACCTCGAGGCGGCGCACGATCCGTGCGCCCAGTCCCAGCGGGTCTGCTACTGCGCCT
>JAKAOC010000155.1 GCA_021823385.1 Actinomycetes bacterium | reverse complement strand
CCATCTGCCAAGTAGACCCCGGCAGGATCAAGGAGTTGCATGCAAAGTCGAGGTAGACGCACCATGGCAAATCTACCCCCCATGCACGCGGGTGTTTGGTCGGCCTGCGGCCCGATTTGCGGGGGATGCTGGGCGTCGCTGCCTGCTTTCGGCCGGAGCCGGTGTCAAACCGGGCACGCATGTACCGCCAGCACCACCGATCGGCCATATCCGCCGTCGCCAAAAGAAAGGGGCCACCTCCACTGCAAAGTGGAGGTGGCCCCTTTCTGAGGCTGGGTTCGGCCGCCGCACGGGGCGCGGCCGGCATGGGTCAGGCGGCGGGTGCCTTGAGGCCGGGATGTTCGGCGAGGCGGTCCAGCGCTGCGGCCTCGAGGCGGCGTGCGCGGCGAGGGCCTATGCCGAGATGCTTGGCTGTCGCCTCCAGCGAGGCTGGCCGGTTACCGTCCAAGCCGAAGCGCAGGATCACCACGGCCCGCTCAAGCGGATCGAGTTCCTCGAGCGCCTTGCGCAGCTGATCGCGGGTGAGGGCCTCGTCGACCTCGTCCTCGAAGGTGTTCTCGCTCCCGATCACCAGGTCGCCCAGACTGGTTTCGCCCTCCGGCCCGACCGACTGATCGAGGCTTGCGACCACGCGTGCGGCGTGGCGCACGTCGGCCAGCTGGGCAGGTGAGAGGTTGGCGCTGCGCGCGATCTCCTCCTCCGTCGGGTTTCGCTGGTTCTCGTTCTGCAGCTCACGAGTGACGTTATCGACTCTGCGCGAACGCTCGGCGGCCTCCATGGGCAGACGGATCGCCTGGCCATGGTTGTGCACAGCGCGCTGAAGCGACTGGCGTACCCACCAAGTTGCATAGGTCGAGAACTTGAAGCCGCGACGCCAATCGAACTTCTCCACCGCTCGAATTAGGCCGAAGGTGCCCTCCTGGATCAGGTCCGAGAGCTCGACGCCACGGTCCTGATAGCGGCGTGCCCAGTGCACGACCAGTCGAAGGTTGGCGGCGACCATCTCGGACTTGGCCGCCTCGTCACCTGCACGGACGCGCTTGGCCAGCTCGACCTGCTCTGCAGGGGAGGGAAGCGGGTGCCGGGCCAGGTCGTCGAGGAAAAGACGGACGGCGTCCGCTCCGAGGCCGGAGATGCTCAGTGCTGCTTCGACCGTGGCGGTGTCACTCTTGGTGCGCCTCTTGCGTGGCGCCTTGGCTACCGCCTCGTCGGCGGGAGCTGCGATCTTTTTCCTTGTTGTAACCGTTGTCTTCGTCATCTGTCAGTGCCTTGTAATCAAATTGGAACGCTAAAGTATAACACATAAGGCCGCCGGTTGTTCCGCAGCGGTTACGCTCATCTGCGCAATTCTCCAGCTCAGAGAGTCGCAATCCGCCAGAAGCCGATGACCTTCGTCACACTCGGGTTGAAGCGGCGCCAAATCAGCGCCGTCAACCCAAAGCCGATGCCTGCTGTCGTTCATTTGCGTTGGGATAGGTATAATCCCACACTCCCGGGCAAATTGCAAGGCTGTAATGCAGGTCACAGCAAGGTCACAGGTGCCAAACAGGTCGTGATCGAGCAAGTGCAGCCTGCCCTGGGAGGCTCAAGGTGGCCGCTGGCGTGGTTCTACGCTAAATCTCAGCTTGGTTGCGTAGAATTTGGTTGATCCACCGTGTGAAGGAGGCTCCAATGAGCAACGCGGTATCAAAGCTCTTCAAGTCCCGTTTCGGACTCCGCTTGGCGGTGCCCGCAGTAGTGGCGGTGGGCGCGGTGGGGACGGCTTTCGTATATCCCCAGGTGGTGTCGGCGAGCACGCCCACGCTCGCCTCGGAAACAACCTCGCAGGTGATCGCCTCGGCTGTCGCACCTACCGCAAAGATCTATTCGGGCACAGTCGTGGAGACGAGCGGACTCGGTCTGCCGAGTTCCTTTGTCAACCAGCTAACAGGCAGCACCACCTCTGGGCTTTCCCAGCTCATGGTCCAGGCATTGACCAGCGGCGTCACCGCCAACTTCTGGACTGATCACGTTTCCAACCTGCGTGTACAGGTACCATCGTCCACCGGCGAGTTCGACCTTTACGCCTCCTCCGGATCGGTTTGGGAGTGGGACTCGGCCACCAACACGGCCACCAGCATCACGCTTCCGACCGGCACGCAATCTCAGACGAGTACAACCACGACGAGCTCCACGCCACCCTCGCCTTCGACGATTGCCAACTCGCTTCTTGCCAACCTGCCGTCCGGCGCCACGGTCACGTTTGCCGCTCCCCAATACGTAGCTGGCCAGGCGGCCTACGTCCTTGATCTGGCTCCGAACGACCCGTCTTCGCTTATCGGCAGCGCCCAGGTGGCGGTGGACGCCTCCACCGGCAACGTCCTCGGCGTTTGGATTACGCCAACCGGAGCCACATCGCCGGCCTTCTCGGTCTCCTATTCGGCGGTCTCGTTTACGGCGCCCTCCTCCTCTGTGTTCGACTTCACGGTGCCCTCGGGGGCCACGGTGAAGACGGAGACGCTTGGCGGGACGAGTTCTACCTCCACGAGCACCACGTCGAACTCGATCACTCATAAGACGATCGGCTCGGGCTTCTCGGCGGTCGAAGTGGTGACCGGCTTGCCACAGAGCTCGACTTCGGGAACCAGCACGCTGATGTCGAGCCTGCTCAGCTCTGGCACCCAGGTGACGACGGGGATCGGTTCCGGCACGATTATCACCACCTCGGTGGCGACGGTCTTCGTCGGTAGCAATGGCACACTGGCCTTCGGAGCTGTGCCGCAGAGCGTTATGATGGCTGATCTCGGCCAGGGCTGATCAAATGATCAGCCGGTGTTTCGCCGAGGTGCCGGAGGTGCCGGTGGGTGAAAGGCCGGGCGTTGGCTGAGCTGATTTCAACATCGGGGCTGACCAAGTCCTACGGCGACAAGCTCGCCGTCGACGCAGTCGGCCTCGCGGTCCCCGAAGGTTCGGTGTACGGGTTTCTCGGGCCCAACGGCTCCGGCAAGACGACGACGATCAGAATGCTTCTGGGGCTCATCTTTCCTTCGGCGGGCGAGATCGAGGTTCTGGGCCACCCTGTGCCCAAGGAGACGACCCGTGCACTCGTCGACGTCGGCGCAGTTGTGGAGGGGCCGGGCCTTTATTCGACGCTCTCGGCCCGCCGCTACCTGCAGCGGATGTCCCGCTACGGGAGAGGGGAGCGGCGCCGCTCGATTGCGTCCGGGAGCCAAGGCGATGCCGCCGCGCTCGCGCCGGACATCCCCGCAGCACTTGACATGGTCGGACTGGGCAAGGTGGGCAACCGCCGGGTGAAGGCGTATTCGCTCGGGATGAAACAGCGCCTTTCCCTGGCCAACGCGCTTCTCTATCCAAGGCGCCTTCTAATCCTCGACGAGCCGACCAACGGGATGGATCCCCAAGGGATCGTCGAGATGCGTGAACTGATCCTGCGGCTCGCCGCTCAGGGAACCACGGTTTTCGTCTCCTCGCACATACTCTCCGAGATAGAGCAGCTCTGCACGCACGTCGGCGTTATCCAGCACGGACGGCTGCTGTTCCAGGGTGAGATGGGGGATCTGCGCGGACAGCTTCCGGCCCGCTTCACCGTCGGCACCACCGACCAGGTCGCGGCGGGCGAGTTGCTTCGATCCCGCTTCGGGCTGCAGCCCCACATGGAAGAGTCGGGGCTGTTGACCATGGACCGAGCCGGGGTCTCCATCGAGGAGATAGCCGCTGCGGTGGTCGGTGCAGGGATAGGCCTCTACCGCCTTGCCGAAGACCGTCCCACGCTTGAAGAGGCCTTTGTCGCCCTGACCGGGGAGGCCTCCGATGTTTCTTGAGGAGCTTGGCTACGTCATCAAAAGGCGGCGCACGCTGGTCAGCTTCGCGTTGCTGGCGGCTATTCCGATCTTCTTGGGCGTGGTCCTGGACATCGTCGGTGCACCGGGCGGGAACAGTCACGGGCAGGGGCCCGCATTCTTCGACAGGGTCACTCATAACGGCGTCTTCCTCGGCTTCACCGCTGTCCTTACGGCGCAGATCATCATCATCCCTTTGATCGTCTCGATCGCGGCCGGCGACACCATAGCCGGCGAGGCGACCGATGGAAAGCTGCGCTATCTCCTGGCCTCCCCGGTGAGCCGGACGCGGCTCCTGGCTCTCAAGTCCCTAGTCGCGCTGATGTACGCCATGGCGGCCGCGCTTGCGGTGGTGCTGGTCGGGTTGATCGTGGGTGTGGTGCTCTTCCCGGTGGGTTCGGTGGTGACACTTTCCGGGGCTCAGATCTCGCTCCTAGACGGCGTGGGGCGGTTGCTGCTGGTGGGGATCCTGGCCGGGGTGTCCACCTTTTCCATCGTCGCAGTGGGCGTTTTCGCCTCGACCCTCACCGACTCGACCATCGGGGCGGCCGCGGTTACGTTCGGAACCGTTATCGTCCTGTCGATCCTGGACGGGATCCCCCAGCTCGTCCACATAGCACCACTCTTCCTGACCCATTACTGGCAGACGAGCATCGACTTGATGCGCTCTCCGGTCGTCTGGTCCGGCATCCTGAAGAACCTTGCCGAGCAGGCTGGGTGGATGGTTGTGTTCTTCGGAGCGGCCTGGGCACGATTCACGACCAAGGACATCCTTTCCTGATCCACCCATCCATGTGGGCCGATACAGGATCTGAGCGGACGCCTTGTGAGGCGATACAAAGGCGGAGGTCTTCTTGCGGGTCGGCGCCATCCGTTCCACCTGGGGATTGAAAGTATCGTGGGTTGAACTTGACCAAAGAAGTTCGTCCAAGGTGGTTTTGAAATGTCTGAACGCGAACGCGCAGTCCTCTCCTGGGTCAACAAGCAGCTCTTCATAGGCGGCAAATGGGTGGACTCTTCATCGGGGGCCACCTACGGAGTGGAGGATCCCGCCACCAACCAGATATTGGCCGACGTGGCGGACGCGACCACCCAGGACGCCATTGCCGCCCTGGACGCGGCTTCCGCAGCCTTCGGCTCCTGGGCCGAGACTCCGCCCCGGGCGCGCGCGGAGGTCATCCGTGGCGCTTTCGAGATCATCATGGAACGCCAGGAAGACCTGGCCCTGCTCATGACGATGGAGATGGGCAAGCCCCTCTCCGAGTCGCGTGGCGAAGTAGCGTACGCCGCCGAGTTCTTCCGATGGTTCGCGGAGGAAGCCGTGCGCATCGACGGGCGTTATTACACGGCGCCTGACGGCAATTCGCGCGTGCTGACCATGAAGCAGCCGGTGGGACCGACCTACATGATCACCCCCTGGAACTTCCCCCTGGCCATGGGCACTCGTAAGATCGGCCCCGCGCTGGCCGCCGGCTGCACCGTGGTGCTTAAGCCCGCCGAGCAGACGCCCTTCTGCTCGCTGGCCCTGGCGCAGATACTTACCGAGGCCGGCCTGCCGGGCGGCGTGGTAAACGTGATCAACACCACCAGCCCCGGCCCTATCACCGACGCATTGGTCGCGGACAAGCGGCTACGCAAGCTTTCATTCACCGGCTCAACCGAGGTGGGCAAGATGCTGGTGGCCAAGAGCGCCGGCAACCTGCTGAGGGTGTCGATGGAGCTGGGAGGGAACGCTCCCTTCATCGTCTTCGACGATGCCGACCTGGATCTGGCTGTGGATAGTGCCATGGTGGCCAAGATGCGCAACATGGGCGAGGCTTGCACCTCCGCCAACCGCTTCCTCGTCTCCTCCAAGGTTGCAGACGCCTTTGCCGACAAGCTGGCTGCGCGCATGGGAGGGATGCGGGTCGGCCCGGGGACCGAGGAGGGCATCGAGGTCGGGCCACTCATCGACGCGGCTGCGGTTGCCAAGGTGCAGGGCCTGGTAAAGGACGCGGTCGCTCGCGGTGCCAGGATCGTCACCGGCGGCGAGGAGATGGAGGGTTCCGGGCACTTCTTCGCCCCCACCGTGCTTACCGGCGTCAACAGGGATGCGCGCATCTCCGCCGAGGAGATCTTCGGGCCAGTGGCCTCGATCGTGACCTTCGAAACCGAGGAGGAGGCGATCCACCTCGCAAACTCCACCGACTACGGGCTGGTGGCGTACGTTTTCTCCCAGAGCCTGTCGCGCTCGCTCCGGGTGGTCGAGAAGCTTGAGACGGGCATGGTC
>JAKAOC010000154.1:3323-6125 GCA_021823385.1 Actinomycetes bacterium | reverse complement strand
GCAAATGGGGCGAGCAGAAATTCGCTTCGTTCGCCTCCTTGGAAGAGGTGGATGCCATCGTCACCGACGCCGGCGCTCCGCTCGGCCTGGTTGCCGAAGTGGAATCCGCCGGGCCGAAGGTGGTACTGGCGTGATCGCCACTTTCACCCCCAATCCGTCTATCGACCGTACGCTCGAGGTCGACGAGTTCGTCCGCGGTGGAGTGATCCGCGCGAACAAGTTCCGCCTAGATCCGGGCGGGAAGGGCGTAAACGTCGCCCGCGTGCTCTCCTCAGCCGGCGTGCAAACCTTGGCGATTTTCCCTTGCGGCGCCGACGACCTCGATTTCGTTCATCTTCTGGAGGCGGCGGGTGTCCCATGCAAGGTTGTGCCGATCTCGGGCCGAATCCGCCAGAACATCTCCATCCTGGAGCCGGAAGGGGTCATCACCCATTTGAACGAGCCCGGGCCCAGGCTCAGCTCCGCCGAGGTGGCGGCTCTCCTGGAGACGGTTTCCGATGCCGCCAATGGCGCCGACTGGATATGTGCCTCCGGGTCGCTCACTCCGGGGCAGGACGCGGGCCTTTACAACGAGGTCGCCCGGCTGGCCCGTCTGCATGGTTGCAAGGTTGCCGTGGACACCTCCGGCGAGCCGTTGAAGCGGGCCATCACGGGTGGAGTGGACCTCATCAAGCCCAATCGCCACGAACTCGAGGAAGCAGTCGGCGGCGAAGTGACGACGGTCGGAGACGCCATCGAGGCGGGCCTGGCACTTCATCGGGCGGGCAGCCATGCCGTGCTGGCCAGCCTGGGCTCCGACGGAGCCATCCTGATCGAAGGAGGCCACGCCAGCCACGCGCAGGCGCGAGTCGATGAAGTCGTTTCAAATGTGGGAGCGGGGGATGCGCTGTTGGCGGGATTCCTCGCCGCCGGCGGGAGCGGCATAGAGGCGCTAGCCGAGGGAATCGCCTGGGCGGCGGCCAAGATATCGCTGCCCGGTTCGCAGATGCCCCGCTCGGAGCAGATCGAGCGCTCGCTGGTGCGGGTCAGTCAAGAGCCGGATAAGTCACGCAAATTGAAGGAGGACTGAATTGCCGGGGATCATCGAGGAATCATTGGTGGTGCTTGACCTTGCCGCCGAGAACAAGGACCAAGCGGTGCGTATGTTGGCCGAGCGCCTGGCAGGCGCAGGAAGGGTCACCGACATCGAACAGTTTCTGGCCGATGTTCGGGCGCGTGAGCAGGTCATGCCCACCGGGCTGGAGGGCGGGATAGGAATTCCCCACGCGCGCTCCGAGGCTGTCACCACTGCCTCGCTCGCTTTCGGCCGGAGCCCATCCCGGGTGGATTTCGGTGCGAGTGACGGACCCGCCGACCTCATCTTCCTGATCGCGGCGCCGGCCGGAGGGGGAGCCGAGCACATGACCATCCTGGCCTCGCTGGCGCGCAGGCTGGTGCACGGCTCCTTCCGCGAGGCCTTGCGCGGCTCTGCCAGTCCTGCCGAGGTGGCAGAGCTGATCAACCGGGAGGTGGGGGCATAGGTGGGGGCATAAATGGGAGTCGGTGGAAATGATTTGGCAAAGCACACAGGAAGCTTCGTAGGGATAAGGAACAGGGGGAACAAGTGAGGATCGTCGCAGTAACATCGTGCCCGACCGGCATTGCGCACACCTACATGGCCGCAGAGGCCCTGGAGGAGGCCGCGCGCGCAGCGGGGGACACCATCGAGGTCGAGACCCAGGGCGCGGCCGGTATGAACAAGCTCGCCGCCGAGGCCATTGCCTCCGCGGACGTGGTCATACTCGCAGCGGATGTCGAGGTTCGCGAACGCGAGCGTTTCAGCGGAAAGCCGACGGTGGAGGTCGCAGTCTCGACCGCCATCAACTCGGCGCCGGCGGTGCTCGAAGAGGCGAGGGCGAGGGTGGCGAGCTTCACGCCCGCGTCCGCCTCCGCCCCTAAGAGCGCCACACCGCCCGCCACGCCGCTCGCGGCAGCCGGATTCGGAAGCAGGCTGCGCCAATGGCTGATGACGGGTGTCAGCTACATGATCCCCTTCGTCGCTGCGGGTGGAATCCTGATAGCCGTTTCCTTTATTATCTCAGGCCCCCAGGTGGCCATGCAGGTCAACGGTGGAATCTTCCACGGCGTGCACTACGCCGGGGCGACTTCGATCATGGCCATCTACCACACCGCGGGCATCGGCGGCGTCCTCTTCGAGGTCGGAGGGGTTGCCTTTTCCATGCTGGTGCCGATACTTGCAGGCTTCATCGCCTACGGCATGGCCGACCGCCAGGGGCTGGTTCCCGGAATCATCGGTGGCCTTATCGCGGTGGACGTCCACGCGGGCTTCCTGGGCGGCATCATCGCCGGCCTGCTTGCGGGTGCCACGGTCCGGCTCATCCTCAAGGTTCCCGTGCCGCGGGTCATCTCCGGCATGATGCCGATCGTGGTAGTGCCACTCATCTCGGCGACGGTGGTGGGTGTGCTGATGCTGGTCGTGATCGGCAATCCGGTCTCTTTCATCATGACCGAGATCACCAACTGGCTTAACAGCCTCTCCGGCGCCAATGCGATCGGCCTCGGCGCTTTGCTGGGTCTGATGATGGCCTTCGACATGGGTGGGCCGGTCAACAAAGTCGCCTACACCTTCGCGGTGGCGGGCCTTGCCTCGGGCGGAATAGGTGGCCAAAAGGTCATGGCCGCGGTCATGGCGGCCGGAATGGTGCCGCCATTGGCCCTCGCGCTTGCCACGGTCCTTCGCCGCCGGCTCTTCAACGACGCCGAGCGCAAGGCGGGTGAGGCGGCATGGCTGCTTGGCGCCTC
>JAKAOC010000154.1:0-3313 GCA_021823385.1 Actinomycetes bacterium | reverse complement strand
TCGCCGCCGCCGACCCGTTGCGCGTGATCCCCTCGATCATGGCCGGCAGTGCCGTCACCGGCGCCCTCTCCATGGCCTTCGCGGTCAGCTCTCCGGCGCCGCATGGAGGCATCTGGGTGGTTGGCCTGCTCGGCCACTGGCCCCTGTGGATCCTCTCCATCGCGGCAGGCACGGTGGTTGGCTCGGCGTGTGTGATCGCGCTCAAGTCCTTGCGTCGCACGGTGCCATCATCGGCGTCGGTGATCTCTATCCAGGAGGTGGCAAATGCCTGAGATCCATGCCACGGTCGCATCCACTGTCGGGCTCCACGCCCGTCCCGCCGCACTCTTCGCCGCCGCTGCGGCAGCATCGCCGGTGCCGATCATGGTTAGCAAGCCCGGAGGCGAGCCGGTGGACGCCCGTAGCATCCTCTCGGTGCTCACCCTCGATGCCCGCTTCGGCGACGAATTGATCCTCGCCGCAGAGGGGCCCGGCGCCGAGGAGGCGCTCGCGGCCCTGGCCCTGGTGGTCGAGACCAACCACGATCAGGCCGAGGCGTAAAGCGGTGGCCGGGGCGACCGTACATCTAAAGGGAATTGGCGTCAGCCCGGGAGTCGTGGTCGGGCGGGTCGCCAAACTTTCCCCGCCACCCGTTGTTCCAGCCGGCCTGTCGGCGAGCGCAGATCCGGATGCGGACATACAACGGACCCGCGACGCCTTGGACAGGGTGCGCGCCGAGCTAGGCGAGCGCAGTGCGCACGCCGCCTCGGTGGCGGTCGACGTGTTGTCGGCCCAAGCAGCCATGGCTGCGGATCCGGTTCTGGCCGCGAACATCTTCGGCAAGATCCGGGACGGCAAGGCGGCACCCGAGGCGGTCAAGGACGCGCTGGCCGCCTTCGGCGAGCAGCTGCTCTCCATCGGGGGTTACCTGGCGGAAAGGGCTGCCGACCTCGAGGACATCGGCAACCGCGTAATCTCGGTGCTGCTAGGGCTCCCAATGCCGGGTCTTCCCATACGTGATGAGCCCTTCGTGCTGCTGGCGGAGGATCTGGCGCCGGCCGATACCGCAACCTTGGACGCCGCAAACGTGCTGGCCATCGTCACCGAACACGGCGGCCCGACCAGCCACACCGCCATCATCGCCAAGTCGCTCGGCATCCCTGCCGTGGTTGGCTGCAAAGGGGCGTTCGCCATTGAGGACGGGACCCGGATGCTGGTGGACGGGATGACCGGTGCCGTGGTGACCGAGCCTTCGGAGGCGGAGGTCTCCGAGCGGGTGGGACGAGTAGCCAAGCGACGCGCGGCTGTCACCGAGTACTCGGGGCCAGGCCGTCTGTCCGATGGCTCCCGGGTCCAGCTCCTCGTCAACGTGGGCACCTCCTCGGACATCGAGCGGGCCGGACAGGCCGACTGCGAAGGGGTAGGCCTCTTCCGAACCGAGTTCCTGTTTCTGGACCGGCCCAGCGCGCCCAGCGTCGAGGAGCAGCGCGTGACGTATCGGCAGCTTTTCGAAACTTTCAGCGGGCGCAAAGTGGTGGTTCGCACCCTCGACGCAGGGGCGGACAAGCCGCTGGCGTTCGTGCGCATGGCGGATGAACCCAATCCGGCCCTCGGAATTCGGGGATTCCGGACCGCACGGTTTTACCCGGACCTGCTTGACGACCAGCTAAGGGCCATCTCCCGCGCGGCGATGGGCAGCGGTGCGGACGTGTGGGTGATGGCGCCTATGGTGGCGACCCCTGCCGAGGCGGCCGAGTTCGCCAAGCGCGCACACGAGCTCGGCCTGCCGTTGGCCGGCGCCATGGTCGAGGTTCCCGCTGCGGCGTTGAGAGCGGAGCATCTGTTGAGTGCCGCCGACTTTCTCTCCATCGGCACCAATGACCTGTCCCAATACACCTACGCGATGGACCGGGAGACCGGAGCTCTGCCTGAGTTGCTGGATCCTTGGCAGCCCGCCCTCCTCGAGCTGGTGAGGCTTACCGCGCAAGCTGGGCAAAGGGTGGGCAAGCCGGTCGGCGTATGTGGCGAGGCAGCCAGCTTTCCCCAGTTGGCGGTCGTCTTTGCCGGGTTCGGTGTGTCCAGCCTCTCGATGGCACCCGTGAGCCTTGCCGAGGTCCGAGCCGAACTTTCCCTTTACACCACGGCCCAGTGTGCCCAAGCCGCCCAGGTGGCGCTGGCCGAGCGCGACGGGGAATCCGCTCGCGAGGCGGTGGGCGCCTATCTCGATTCGGTGCTGCAGGCCTAAGGAACGGCCGGCCGCACCAGCAGGGCCTCGCCACGGGCGAAGAGCTTGACCTTGGCGCTGTCGGCCACTCCGGCGGCCTCGGCCACCGATACCTCCACCACGATGGGAGTTCCGGCCGGGTTGCGTATCGACAGCTTGGTCGAGGCCCCCAAAAAGCTCCTGGAGATCACCTCAGCGCCTTCGTCGGCCGCCGGGGTCACGCCGAGGGACTCGGGCCTGATCAGGACCTGGACCCGGGTGCCCGGGCTGAGGGCCTGGCCGTAGCTGTAGGCGACTTTTCCCACCAGTTCGACGTCCACGGTCTCGGCATCCACCACGGTGCCGAGCAGCCTGTTGACGGTGCCCACGAATTCGGCCACGAACTCGGTTGCGGGGTTGGAGTAGACCGCCAGCGGGGTGTCGAGTTGCTCGAGGCGCCCCTGGTGCATGACCGCGATTCGATCCGCCAGCGCCAGTGCCTCTTCCTGGTCATGGGTGACAAAGAAGGTGGTGATGCCAAGCTCCAGCTGAATGCGGCGGATCTCCTCCCGCAGTTGGGCCCGCACCTTGGCATCCAATGCCGAAAGCGGTTCGTCGAGTAGCAGAAGTTGTGGCTTGATCGCCAGGGCCCTGGCCAGGGCCACCCTCTGCTGTTGACCCCCTGAGAGCTGGTGAGGGAAGCGGTCGGCCATGGAGGAGAGCCCCACGAGGCCGAGAAGTTCGCTCGACCGGTCCGATCGCTCCTTTGTCCTTTGGCCACGCACGCGCAGGCCGAATTCGACGTTCTCGCGAGCGGTCATGTTGGGGAAGAGGCTGTAGCTCTGGAAGACCATGCCGATGTTTCGCTTGGCGGCCGGCAGCGAAGTGACGTCCTTGCCGCCGATGAGGATGGTTCCTTCGTCGGGGGCATCCAGTCCAGCGAGCATCCGCAGTGCCGTGGTCTTTCCGCATCCGGAGGGGCCGAGAAGCACCACGAGCTCGCCGGGATCGGCGCGCATGCTGAGGGACTTGAGCGCAGCCGTGTCCCTGAAATAGCGCGAAAGGCCGCGTAGTTCCACCTCCACGCCTCCGCGTCCCAGGCTGGTGGCGATGTAGATGGTTTCTCTGATT
>JAKAOC010000153.1 GCA_021823385.1 Actinomycetes bacterium | reverse complement strand
GCACACGAGCTCTTGGCGCGCGCCGATGAGGCTCTGTACCGCGCAAAGGACAGCCCCGGGGTCGAGTACTTGCTGGAATCCTTCAGCGACTCCTGAGCGATGGCAAGCTCCCGATTTTCAATACAGCCTTCCGCCACCCGCCAGAGGCCCGCTCGTTTTGCCCTAATGGTGAGTGAGGGTTTTCCTGCCGCCGGTGCAGCGGGGGCTCGCGTCACGTCCATAGCGGGCACATGACGCAATGCACCCATTTTGGCCGGGTGTGGGCCCAAGGCTCCTGCCGTAGCATGGAGTCCGAATGAAAGCCTTGGCGGCGTGCCATGAGTCAATGGCGGCCCCAAGAGTCGCTGGGTTCCAAGCCACCCTCGGGCGCTAATGGTGCCGGACCTCCTGGGAGCCGCCGGCAATGGGCGGGCTTCGGTTCCTACTGGCGTGAAGGTCTTCTCAGGATATCGGAGCACGCGCCCCGGAATTTCGGCACGGTTGGAATAACCGAGCCGCCGGGAGTGTGGAGCTGTCCAACGACGAGGCTCGAAGTGGAAAGGGAGCTTGAAAATGTCGAATCCGGATGGGGGCGGACTGGAAGATGAGCACGTGGCCGGCTACGCACGCTCCTTGGGAATCCCCGGCCTGATAGACATCCACGTCCATTTCATGCCGGACAACGTCCTGCGAAAGGTCTGGGCGTATTTCGAGAGCGCCGGACCTTTGATCGGATCGAGCTGGCCCGTCGCCTACAAGCTGGCGGAACCCGAGCGCCTCGACAGGCTGGCGTCATTCGGGGTCGTTCGCCATGGCGCCCTGAACTACCCGCATAGACCAGGAATGGCCGAATGGCTCAACCATTGGAGCCAGGAGTTCGCCGACGTGCACCCCTCGAGCTTCCGGTGCGCCACCTTCTATCCCGAGCCTTCCGCCGAACGCTACGTCAAAGAGGCCATCGAAGGCGGCGCCCAGCTCTTCAAGGCGCACGTCCAGGTCGGCGCTTATGACCCCCGTGACGCTCACCTGAAGCCAGTGTGGGGCATGCTCGCTGAATCCGGGGTGCCGGTCGTGACTCACTGCGGTTCGGGACCCACCCCGGGTGTCCACACCGGAATCGGGCCGATTAGCGAGGTCATGGGGGCAAATCCCGATCTCACCATGATCATTGCCCATCTCGGAACCCCGGAGTACGAGGAGTTCCTCGATTTGGCTGCCCGCTACCCCAAGGTTTATCTCGACACCACGATGGCCTTTACCCCCTTCACTGAGAGCATGTCACCGTTTCCTCGCCACCAGCTCCCACGCTTGGCCGACCTCGGCGATCGGATCCTGCTGGGAAGTGACTTTCCCAATATCCCTTACCCATATGCGGTCCAGATTTCCGCGCTGGCAGAATTGGGCCTTGGGGATGACTGGATGCGCGCGGTTCTATATGGAAACGCGGCGCGCTTGATGAACGTTTAACGCGTTCGAGGGCCCCCGGGCGGTTGCACCAGGATTATCCCCTCACCTGGGATATGATCTCATACTGGTTTGGTCATTTCCAACCTCGGCCAAGGAGTGAGATTGGATCGCTCGAGCCCGCTTCCGCTGTGGGCACAGCTTCTGGAAGATCTGCGCGAGCGGATAAACACCGGTGAATTCGCGGAGCATTTCCCGACCGACAAGGAGATGATCGAGCAATATCAGGTCTCCCGCCAGACGGTGCGAGAGGCAGTACGACGCCTCGAGCAGGACGGGGTCGTGGTACGAAGGCGCGGCCGCGGCACGAGCCTGACTGACAAGCGCTTCTTCCAGCAGCTCGGCACGGTATATTCGCTCTACCGCGAAATCGAGAAGATGGGCCACGTGCAGGGCTCGAAAATTCTGGCGCAGGGCAGCATGAAGGACGCCGCCCTTGCTCGTGAGTTCGCAGTTCCCGACGATCACCCGTTTTTCCACCTCGAGCGAATCCGCTTTGCCGATGGTGAGGCAGTCGCTATCGACCGCGTGGTAATTCCTATGAAATTCGCCGCCGCCCTCACCGAAGCCAACTTCGAGCACACGGGCTTGTACGACGAGATGGAGCGGCGCGCAGGCATCGTGCCAACCACGGGCGAGGAGCGCCTTACACCGGTCATACTCTCCCGCGACGAGGCGAGCCTGCTCGACTGCAAGGAGCCGACGGCAGGCATGCGCATACAGCGCACCACCTATTACGGCGGCGAAAAGCTGGAGAAGCGCGAGACCGTGGTGCGGGGGGACCGCTACTGCTTCGTATCGGTCTTCGACTCGTCAAAGAACGAGCAGTCTTCGAATATCACGGCCGTCGAATACGACGCAGGACTGTAAAGAGTCGACGGATCTTTCAGAGCTGGCCAAACGCCTCTGAATTTTCGACGTAGCGCTCCATCCTCTTTCGACCCCGCTCACCGAGTTCAGTGGTGACCAGGGTGATCATCGCTTCTACGATCGCGATGGTAGGGACCATGCTGGAGAATTGCGACGGCCCTCCGATCGAGGCGTGGAAGACGATCTCCGCGTTGCCCGCTGCGGGTGAGAGGTACGGGTCGGTCAGCAAGATGGCCGTCGAACCCTGCTGGGAGGCAATGCGCACGAAGGTTACAGTGTCCGGCTGGTAACGGCGGAAGTCGAAGGCCACGACAATGTCGCCCTTGCCGGCATCCAACAGCGCATTGATTCTTTCGGCAATGCCCTCGCTCACGTAAATAACGTTGGGGCGCAACACCTGCAGCGACCACGCGAGGTGCTTGGCCAGCGCGGAGGACACCCTGCCGCCGATGACGAATACGCGCCGCTTGGAGTCGGCCAGCAACCGCGCAGCCTTGGCGAATTCCGCGGGATCCACGGCGGAGAGCGAGCGCATCATCCCCTCGGTCATGGTGTTGGCCATGTCCATAAGGCCGGAAGCTTCGGGCGAAGGAAGCTTGATCGCGGTGGGAGGCAGCAGCCGCTCCTGCAACTCCTTTTGCAGGGCCGCCTTGAAGGAGGCAAAGCCATCAAAGCCGAGCTTCGTAACCAGCCGGGTGATGGTCGGCTCCGAGACGCCCGCAGAGCGGGCAATCGTCGAGATATTGCCCAGGCCGGCCACCGGATAGTTCGACAAAAGCACCTCAGCGACCTTGAGCTCCGCCTTGGAAAGACTGGCGCGCATGCGGTGCAACGACGTGGCCACCGTCGTCTGTCCGTTGTCGCCTATCATGGGCACCCCCTCAGGCATGGCCACGTACCTTGCGCCCAACATCTTCCCACATAGGGAGGGTGCCACCGCGCCCTAAGCCCCGCGGTCCCTGGTTTTGACTCAGTCCAAAGGCAGCGCCTTCGGGAGGATCAGGCCCCTAACCGTAATCCGTAAGAACAGTTACTTACGCTACTAACTTTGAAAGTGCTGTAACATGTAACTAGCGATACATTGCCGGTCACCGCCCCATGGGCTTTGGCGCTGCGTCGATTCCCTCGGGAAGCGGCGCGGGAGTTGGCGACGCCATTGGGTTTCGGCAATGCGCTCCGGCCGGACCACGTACGCGCCCGAGGCGTGACCAGGCCCATGGGGTGCAACTTGGGCAGGAGGCGTCGGCCGCAATGGCGGAGCCGGTGGGGAGGAATCGTTGAAGAGAATCGGCATCACCTTCGGACTTGCGGTTGATCATAAGTATTCACTTCACATGGGATATCCTGGCGCGATCATGCAACTGGGCGGCATTCCGATGGTGTACGTGAGCGTTACGGCGACGCCCACGCTGTCGGAGGATCCCGAGTTGACCCTCGACTACCTCGTAAAGGAGTTCGTCTCCGAAGTCGATGGGTTGCTGGTCTCCGGGGGCTGGGACGTCGAGCCGAGCCTTTACGGCCATGAACCTCTTCCTGAACTCGGTTCTACCGAGCCGGTCCGCGACATTTTCGAGTCGGCAATGATTGAAGAGGCACGGCGGCAAGGCAAAAAAGTCCTGGCCATATGCCGAGGAATGCAGATTCTCAACGTCACAATGGGCGGCACGCTATATCAGGACCTGGTGACCGCGGGATTCGATGAGCATTCGCGGCCGGACCGTGAGTACGAAACCTGCCACAGCGTGATCTTCGAACCCGGGTCAGTGCTCTCGGAGCTTATGGACGGTGTCACCGAGGTGAACACGCTCCACCACCAAGGAATTGCCCGCCTTGCCAGCGGTTTGCGCGCAGTCGCGCATTCGCCGGACGGGGTTATCGAGGCGGTGGAGGGTGACGGCGTGCTCGGAATCCAGTGGCACCCGGAAAGGCTTTACCAGTCCGATCCCCGCCATTTGGCGGGCTTCCGCTGGCTGATGGCCGACTAGGGCGGCGCTCCCCTCCCTACAACTGGCCAAACCGCCTCCACAATCCCACGCTCGCGGCAATACTTATAGCCGGGCCGGAATCTCGGCCAAATGCCGGCGTCCG
Organism: Actinomycetes bacterium; assembly: GCA_021823385.1. Next base: position 1,726 of record JAKAOC010000153.1, on the reverse strand, counting down.
ATGGCATCGGAGATCGGGGGGGACAGATGGCAATCATGGAAACGCAGCTGAACACCTGGCGCCTGCTGGCACACGCTGACCGCCACTTTGCTGACGTTGAAATAGTCACAGAGGAATCCCCTGGGACAAAGCATCGCTACACGTTTGGCGACTTCGCGAAACGGACGCGTGCGCTGATGAACGCACTCGACGGCCTTGGCCTCTCGCCCGACGCAAAAATAGCCACTCTCTCTTTCAACACCTACCGTCACGTCGAGTGCTACTTCGCCATCCCCTGCACCGGCCGCGTGCTGCACACGTTGAACGCAAGGCTGTCCCCCGAAGATCTCGCCTTCATCATCAACGATGCCGAGGACGAGGCGGTCTTCGTGGCCGAAGACCTTGTGCCGGTGCTGGACCAAATTACGGATCAGATCCCCTCCGTCAAGGCTCTGGTAGTTATGGGAGGCGAGCCGGGCAAGGTCAAGAACGGTTGGCTGCATTATGAGACCCTGCTAGCCCAAAATCCGCAGACGTATGCCGAGCGCGACATCGACGAGAACTCTCCCGCAGGACTCTGCTACACCTCCGGCACTACTGGGCGCCCAAAGGGAGCCGTCTACACCCATCGCTCCACCTACCTGCATGCCATCGCCTGCGCATTGCCTTCGGGCATGAGCATCTGCACCACGGACTGCATCCTGCCCGTGGTACCCATGTTTCACGCCAATGCTTGGGGGATGGTGCACGCGGCGATCGCGACCGGGGCCAAGATCGTTTTCTCCTATCCGCATCTTGAGCCCAAAACTTTCGTGGATCTCCTCTTCGACGAAGGCGTTACCATGTCGGCCGGGGTGCCGACCGTTTGGATCACGATCGAGGAGGAACTGCGGTCGAGAGGAACCCGCCCTCCCATGCTGAGAGAAATCATCAGCGGAGGGTCCCAACCCCCAAAGCCGTTGATTGAGCGCTACCAGCGTGACCTGGGAATCACAATCGTCCAGGCGTGGGGAATGACGGAGACATCGCCACTTTCCTCCCTGGCGAGGCCCAAGCACGCAATGCTCCAGCTCTCTCCCGAAGAGAAGCTGGAGCGCGTCTGGAGCCAGGCCGGCCTGCCCGCGCCGGGAATCGACGTCATCCTGCGTGACAACGACGGGAACGAGGTTCCCTGGGACGGAACCACCATGGGCAACCTCTACATCAAGGGGCCATGGGTTATCGACTCCTACCTGCACGGACGGGGTGCCGACTCGTTCGGCGATGGATGGTTCAAGACTGGGGACGTGGCGATCGGATCGCCGGATGGCTACTTTGTAATCGCCGATCGCACCAAGGATCTGATCAAGTCGGGCGGTGAATGGATCTCATCAGTCGATCTGGAAGGCGCCCTGATGGGCATGCCTGGCGTGGTCGAGGCCGCGGTCGTAGCGATCCCGGACGACAAGTGGCAAGAGCGCCCGCTCGCGTGCGTAGTGCCTGTACCCGGCACCGAGGTGTCACTGGAGGCGGTTCGCGAGCATCTGGCAACTAGAGGTTTCGCAAAGTGGCAGCTACCGGAACGCATAGAGATCATCGATCAGGTGCCCCGGACAAGCGTCGGCAAGTTCGACAAGAAGGCGCTGCGGGCCAGGTTCCCCCACTAGCCCCGTTTTCCGCACCGTTTTCGGGTTAGTCCTCCAGCCCCTCTGGCCAGGGCAGGGAGACGCCACACAAGGCGAGGATGACCCGCTGGACTTGAGTAAGG
>JAKAOC010000152.1:997-6189 GCA_021823385.1 Actinomycetes bacterium | reverse complement strand
GGCTCCCCCTCCTGGGAGATATTCCACGCAGCGGTCACCAATCTCTTCGCCTTCGCCCACGTCATTCCCACTCACCAAGGGAGGGCGGCGGAGAAAATCCTCTTCTCGGTGATCGGCGGGCCCGGAAAGGCGGTGCCCTCCAACACCCACTTCGACACGACCAGGGCGAACATCGAGTTCACCGGTGCCACCGCGGTGGACCTGGTGATCGCCGAGGGTCACGACCCGAAGTCCTGGCATCCGTTCAAAGGGAACATGGACACCGATGCCCTGGAGGCCTTCATCAGAGAGACCGGGGCGGAGAACGTCCCGGTGGTAATGCTCACCATCACCAACAACTCCGGAGGCGGGCAGCCGGTCTCGATGGCAAACATCCGCGCCGTCTCCGAAATCGCGCGCGCACACGGCATACCTTTCTTCCTGGACGCCTGCCGCTTCGCCGAGAACGCGTGGTTCATCAAGCTGCGCGAAGAGGGATACGCGGAGGCCAACGTTGCCGACATAGTGCGGGAGATGGCGGGTTACGCCGACGGAATGACCATGAGCGCCAAGAAGGACCCCTTGGGGAACATCGGCGGATGGCTGGCGATGAACGATCCCGAGATGGCCACCCAGTGCCGCAACATGCTAATCCTCACCGAGGGCTTCCCCACCTACGGCGGCCTGGCCGGCCGGGATCTCGAGGCGATAGCCCAGGGCCTGACCGAGGCGGTCTCTCACGACTACCTGCAGTACCGGATCGCCTCCACCTCCTACCTCGGCGAAGGGCTCACCAAGGCGGGAATTCCGGTGGTAATGCCCTACGGCGGGCACGCAATCTACATCGACGCGCGAGAGATGCTCCCGCACATCGAGCCGCTCCGGTACCCGGGCCAGTCGTTGGCGGTGGCGCTCTACCAGGCAGGCGGAGTACGCGGCGTCGAGATCGGCACGGTGATGTTCGGCATGCAGCCGGACGGCACCGAAAAGCCGGCTGCAATGGAGCTGGTTCGCCTGGCCATTCCCCGTCGCACCTATACCCAGAGCCACATCGACTATGTGATCGAAGTCTGCACCGAGGTGAAGTCGAGGTCGGAGAGCCTGCCCGGCTACCGGATCACCGAAGGTCCGAAGCTGCTGCGCCACTTCACCGCGCGTTTCGAGCCTCTGACCTGACCGCGCGGGTCCTGAGCGGCTGGGTCCCGTAGCGGTCGGCGGGACGGCGGGCGACGCCGTTCACGACCCCGAGTGCGGCCATCAACACCACCAGGGAGGTTCCACCCGCGGATATGAGTGGCAGCGGCACGCCGGTGACGGGGAGAACCCCGACCACCGCACCGATGTTGAAAAGAGTCTGGGAGCCGATCCAAACCGCCACGCCTGCGCTCACCAGGAACTCGAAGCGGCTGGAGGCGTTCAGCCCGATCTTTATGATCACCACGGTCAGGGCGGCGAGTGCGGCCAGAACCACCAGACAGCCGATTAGGCCCGCTTCCTGGCCAAGCACCGCGTAGATGAAATCCGTCTGGGAGTTGGGGAGGTATCCCCATTTGGCCGAGCCCGCACCAAGGCCGACTCCGTGCAGCCCGCCGGTGGCGAACGCGACCAGGCCCTGCACCTCCTGATAGGAGTAGAGAAGGCGGTTCTTCCATGGGTGCAGGAACGAAAGCAGCCGATTGCGCCGATAGGTCTGCGCCATGGCCGCGACACTTGCCAGGACCACGGTTACGGTTACGAAGGGCACGTAGGTGCGCATCCGCATTCCTGCCAGGTAAAGGACACCGAGAAGGATGGTGCCGATCACGAGCGCAGTGCCCATGTCCGGTTCCAGAAGCACCAGGACCGCCGCTGCCCCCGCGAGGCCGATGGCCGGCGCCGCCGCTTTCAGGCTGCGCAAGCGCTCGGGCACGGCCGGCGTGAAGAAGCCGGCCATGTAGAGCACGACGGCCGCTTTTGCGATCTCAGAGGGCTGAAAGCGCAGGAAGGAGACGCCCAGCCATCGGCTCGATCCGCCGACGGTGACCCCGACGCCCGGCACCAGCACCACCAACAGAAGAAGTACCGCCGGGATCAGGAGCAGGCGTGAAACCGGGGCTATGCGCCGCGGATTGACTCGGGAGACCACGAAGAAGACCACGAAGCCGATCACGATCCAGATCAACTGGTGCTCGAAGATGGCAAACGGGGAGCCTGCACCGTTTGGGCCCAGGCTGGCCACGAAGCTGGTGGAGAGCACCATGGCCGCACCGATCATCACGAGCAGCGCCACCAGCACCAGCAGCGCGAAACTTAGCCCGGTCGCCCTCGACGGGGAGAAAAGACCGTCCTTGACCGGCTTCCTGCGGCTATCGGCCGGGTTGTCAAGGTCTATGTAGGCCCACGCATCTCCACGCCCATCGGGTCGTGGCTCGTCACGGACCAGTGAAAGCAGGCGCCGGCCAGGGGCGGCGGTCTCTCTCACCGGCGCCACCGGCGCAGGCTTGCGCGTCCCCTTGGGCGGAGGTACCTCCTTGCCCTTTCGCATGCCAACCGGCATTACTGCCCCCTTCCCCTACCTTGCACCGCGCGCCGGAAATCCTCCCCGCGCGCCGCATAAGACCTATAGCTGTCCCAGGATGTGCAAGCAGGCCCGAGCACCACCGCGTCGCCGTGACCCGCCAGGCCGAAGGCCCTGCCTACTGCCTCGTCCATGGAGCCCGCCCGGGCCACCTCTATCCCGCTGGCATGGAAGGCCTCCGCGACCTCGTCAGCGGCCTCCCCGATCGCCACCACCGCCGTGAGCCGAGGGGCCAACGTGGCGAGAGGGCAGAGATCGACCCCCTTGTTGCGCCCACCGGCGATGAGGACGGCATGGCCGATGGACTGCATGTCACAAAGGACGGCGTCGGGCGTGGTGGCCTTGGAGTCGTTGTACACCGCGTGGCCCTCGACCTCTCCGATCAGCTCCATCCGATGGGGAAGGCCCGCGAAGTCTTCCATGACAGCCCCCACCGAGGCGGCGTCGGCGCCGGCGTGCATGGCCATGGCGCCCGCAAAGCAGAAGTTGACGAGATCATGCGGGAAGGATCTCCGGAGGGCCGAGACCTCGGCCACCTCGACGCCCCCGATCCTCACCGTCCCGCCGACCACCTCCGCTTCAGGGCCGAAAACGGCCCTCCGATCGCCCGGGCTCGCCGAAATCGCGGCGGCGATGTGCTCGTCACCGGCGGGAACCCATATCGGCGCACCTGCGGCCATGCCTTCGGCGACACGCGCCTTGGCAGCCAGGTAGGCCTCCATGCTCCCGTGCCAATCCAAATGGTCGGGTGCGAAGTTGAGGAACGCCGCCTGAGCGGGGGCGAGGGAGTCGGTGTAGGCGAGCTGGAAGGAGGAGGCCTCCACCACCAGCAAGGCGGGCGCCGCCAGCACATGTGCGCTGATCGGCTCCCCGATGTTCCCGACGGCCAGGTTCTCGATACCGGATTCCGAGAGCATCCGCGAGATCAGCGTGGTTACCGTCGTCTTCCCGTTGGTGCCCGTAACGGCAATGATCGGGGCGTCGCAATAGCGTCGGGCGAGAGCAAGCTCGCTGGCCACCTTGTCGGGACGCGAGTAGAGGGGATGGGAGGGGCCGATACCCGGCGACACGACCACCAGGTCGAACACGCCGATGCGCGAGGCCAGCTCCTCGAGAGTGGAAATGGTCTCGACACCCTCTTCCGGCCGGTTGTCACCGTCCTCAAAGACCACTGCATGTGCGCCGAGCTGCCGAACCAGCTGGTATGCGGAGCGGCCCGCCACGCCATAACCGCCGATCAGCACGTCCGCGCCCGACATCGCGTTCCAATCGAAATCCGTCATGGCTTGGCCAGCTGGGGAAGAGCGAGGAAGTCGGCGTAGAAGAGGCCCAGGGCGAGGGCGGTGAAGATACCGGCCAGCATCCAGAAACGAACTATCACAGTGGTCTCCGGCCAGCCGGCCAGCTCGAAGTGGTGGTGGAAGGGAGCCATCTTGAAGACCCGCTTGTGGAAGACCCTGAAGGAGACGACCTGGATCAAGACCGAGAGAGTCTCCATCACGAAGAGGCCCGCAAGGACCGCCAGCCAAAGATCGAGCCCCATGACCAGGGTCGCCGCTCCGAGGGCGGCGCCGACGGCCAGCGAGCCGGTATCACCCATGAATATCTTGGCCGGCGAGGCGTTCCACCACAGAAAGCCGCTCAGGGCACCGGTCATTGCCACGGCAACGATGGCCAGGTCAAGTGAGCTGGAAAGGTGGTAGACGCCGGGGTGTCGGAACTGCCAATAGCCGACGATGGTGAGGCACCCGAAGGCAAAAATCGCCGCGCCGGAGGCCAGGCCGTCCAGCCCGTCCGTCAAGTTGACGGCGTTGGATGAGCCGATGATGATGAGGGCAGCGAAGATTATCCAAACCGCGGTCGGCACCTGGATCGAGAACCCGGAATAACGTACGAAGTCGATCTGGGAGGGAACGTGGGCCAGGTAGTGCGCCCAGAAGGCGAAGGCTAAGGCAACCAGCACCTGCCCCGCCGTCTTGGCCGACTTGGTCAGACCCAGCGAGCGTGCCTTACGGACCTTTATCAGGTCGTCGAGAAAGCCGACCAGGCCTGCCCCGACAGTGGCGAAGATGACCGCCAGCCCCTGGGTGGTAACCGGGACTCCCAGCCGGGCGTGTGCCGCCAGGTATCCGAGCAGCAGGCCACCGATGATGGCCAACCCGCCCATTGTCGGCGTCCCCGCCTTGGTGACATGGCGCTGAGGGCCCTCCTCGCGGATGTGCTGGCCGATGCGCCGGGATCTCAGGAAGCGGATCAGATAGCTGGTTGCCGAGACCGACACTAGGAACGCGACCGCCGATCCGACCAGGATGGCAATCAAGGTCTGCCCTCCCGCGTCAGCCCCAGGAAGGAGCGGGCAGTCTCCTGGTCACTGAAGTGCCGGGTAACGCCTCCGGCGATCTGGTAGGTCTCGTGTCCCTTGCCGGCGATCACGACCACATCGTCGCGGCCCGCCAGGGCTATGGCGCGGCCGATGGCTTCAGCACGGTCGTAAACGATCTCCGAGCCGAAGCCGGGTCGCGAATCCGCGAAGCCTGAGACGATCTCCGCAGCGATAAGTTCGGGGTCCTCGTCGCGGGGGTTGTCGTTGGTCACCACCGCATAATCGGTGGCCGCGCCGACCACGGCTCCCATAAGGGCGCGCTTGGTAGATCGG
>JAKAOC010000152.1:0-987 GCA_021823385.1 Actinomycetes bacterium | reverse complement strand
TCCGGCGCCGAAGACTGCGATCAGGCGCCCTCCGGGCGTCATCACCGCGCGCAAGGCCCGGGTTACCTGGTCCAGGGCGTCCGGGGAATGCGCGTAGTCGACAAACACCGCCGGGGATCCTCCCGGATTCACCCGCTCGAGCCTGCCGGGCACGCCCGGAAAATCGGCCACCGCTTCGACGCATTCGGCGAAAGGCACGCCCAGATGCTCCGCCGCGGCAATCGCCGCGAGAACGTTGTAAAGGTTGTGCTGCCCAAAGAGAGGAACCCGAACGCGCCTGCCCCTACAGACGAAAGCCGACTCACCTCGCGCGAAGACCACCTCACGGGCATCCTCGAGGCCGTATCCGGCGCCGGGGATCCGAAGTTCTGAAAGCAGCCGAGCTCCGTAGGGGCTGTCCCGGTTGATAACGGCAAAGTCGCTCACCCTGGGTACGAAAAGCCGGGCCTTGGCGGCGAAGTAGCCCTCCATCGAGCCGTGGTAATCGAGGTGGTCGGGGCTCAGGTTGGTAAAGACCGCCACGGCGAAGCGGAGGTTCCGGATACGCTCCTGATCCAGCGCTATGGACGAGACCTCGAGAGCGACCGCCTTCTCCCCGGCCTCCCGGCGGGCAGCGAGCCTTTCGAACAGCTCGGCAGCTTCGGGCGTCGTGCGCTCCCCATTCAAGGTCCCTATGACGGATGCGGGAAGGCCGCTCCTGGACGCTATGTGGCTCACCAGATGCGTCACAGTTGTCTTGCCGTTGGTCCCGGTCACCCCGACTAGTGAAAGCTCCGATGAGACATCGCCGTAAAGGGCCAGGGCCAGCTCAGCCAGCAGGGCCCGATCCGGCGTCCCCGCTCCAACTGCAAGCTCCCCGGGGATGCGCCCGCCCAAATTTGCGGGGTCGCCGATAACGGCTACGGCCCCCTTGGACAAAGCCTCGCCGGCAAAGGCCGCACCGTCGAAATGCCGGCCTTCAAGTGCCACGAAAAGACTGCCGGAGAT
>JAKAOC010000151.1 GCA_021823385.1 Actinomycetes bacterium | reverse complement strand
ACTGACATCAGCCTGGACGAGGCCGAGGGAATCGCCACCGTCACCATCGGCGGCAAGGAGACCGAGGCAGTCGAGGCCGCTCGCGAGCGGATCGAACTCATCCTCAACCCGCCGTCCGCGGAACTCGGTGCCATCTACACCGGCAAGGTTGTCGGAATTGCCAAGTTCGGCGCCTTCGTGAACATCCTGCCCGGACGTGACGGCCTTCTCCACATCTCCAAGATTGGAGGCGGCAAGCGCATCGACAGGGTCGAGGACGTGCTCATGCTGGGCCAAGAGCTCACGGTTGTGGTCGACGACATCGACCCGTCCGGAAAGCTCTCGCTCTCGCTCGTCAAGGAGGCCACCGAGGCCGAGTCCGAGGATGGCGAGGAGATGCCCGAGGCCGGCGAAGGTGCCGTTTCCTTCGAGGACGCCTTCGAGAACGAGCTGCTCGAGGAGTACGGTGATCTCGGCCCAGGGACCGATGGCGGCCGTGGAGAGGCGCGCGCTGCGCGCCCGCGCCGCAATCGTCCCCGGCGCGAGGGACGGCGCTAGGCCACCCGAGTGCTCCCGCGGGGGCATGAGTTGAACGAGGCATGGGGGCGAGATGGCTGAGACGAGGGTGGCGGTCTTCGGAGCTGGCGGCAAGATGGGCAGGACTGTCTGTCGGGCCGTCATGGATGATCCGGAGCTGGTGCTCTCCGCGGCCCTCGACCCCCGCCTCGCGGGAATCGATCTGGCCCAGGCGACCGGCATCAACGGCACCGGCATCCAGATCGTCTCCTCTCCTGAAGGGCTGGCCCCTGGAAGCATCGATGTCGCGGTGGACTTCACCCGCGCCGAGGCTGCCGTCTCCAACGCCCTCTACTGTGCAGGTGCCGGCATACACGCCGTCATAGGTACTACCGGCATCGGCGAGCACGAGATGGCCAGGATCGAGGAGGCCTTTACCGCGTCCTCGGCAAACTGCGTCGTGGCGGCGAACTTTGCCATCGGCGCGGTGCTGATGATGAAGTTCGCGGCGATGGCGGCTCCATTCTTCGAGACGATCGAGGTTGTGGAGCTCCATCACGAGAACAAAGTGGACGCCCCGAGCGGAACCGCACTCACAACCGCCAAGCGGATGGTGGAGGCCCGCCGCGGTGAGCCGCTGCTGGCAGATCCGACCACCTCGTCTCTCGAGGGGGCGCGCGGATACGAGCTGCCGGGCGGCGTTCGCCTGCACTCGCTGCGGATCAAGGGGATGATGGCTCATCAGGAGGTGGTGCTGGGCACCACTGGACAGACGCTGACCATCCGCCATGACTCCTACGACCGAAGTTCCTTCATGCCCGGGGTGTTGATGGCGGTGAAGGCGATTCGCGACTTTCCTGGCGTGACCGTGGGGCTCGACCCTATCGTGGATGCCAGGCTACGCTTCTGAACTCCGTTCACCGGAAAAAACCTGGAGGGCACAATGGGAACTGCCGCTGACCTGTTCGGCCCGGTCATCACTGCCATGGTGACGGCCTTTGACGACGGGGGCGCCCTTGACGTCGACAAGACGGTAGGGATTGCGCGTTTTCTCCAGTCACAGGGCAACACGGCGCTGGTCTTGACCGGCACCACCGGAGAGGCCTCCACCCTTACCGACGACGAGAAGATCGCCATATGGGAGGCCGTGGTCGCCGCTGTCACCATTCCCGTGGTCGCGGGTTCGGGCAGTAACGACACCGCCCACTCCGTCCACATGACGGCCGCTGCCGAGCGGGTGGGAGCCGCCGGGATACTGGCCGTGGCGCCCTACTACAACCGCCCCGCGCAGTCCGGAATGGCCGGTCACTTTCGTGCAGTGGCAAAGGCCACCAAACTTCCCGTTGTCCTATACGACATACCGGTTCGCACCGGGCGGAAGGTTGCGGGCGAGACGGTTGTCGCGCTGGCCAATGAGCTCCCCAATCTTGTAGCACTCAAGGACGCGGCAGGGAGCCCGGCGGCGACGGCTGAGCTGCTCGGCCAGGCAAAGCACGGCTTCGACGTCTACTCGGGCGATGACTCCTTGACCTTGCCGCTGCTTTCCATAGGTGCGGCAGGGGTCATCGGTGTGGCCACGCACTGGGCGACGCCTTACTTCGCCGCCATGGTGGATGCCTTCGCAGGCGGCGATGTTGCGCGGGCAGCCGAGATCAACCGGGCCCTGGTGCCCTCATACAATTTTGAAACTTCTGAAGCAGCTCCTAACCCGATTCCCACCAAGGCGATGATGTCCCTGCTCGGGCATGGCGCCGGGGACTGCCGCCTGCCGCTCGGCCAGGGGCCGGATTGGCTCGCCGGAAAGGCGGCCGCAGTCCTCGCGGGACTGGCGGACGCGGGAGCGGAGCTCGATATAAAGGTGACCCTTTGAGTCCTTCCAATGAAAACAAATCCAGCGAGAACCTGAAGGTCGTCTTCCTGGGCGGCCTCGGCGAGATCGGCAGAAACTGTGCCGCCCTCGAGCTCGACGGTGAAATCCTTGTTGTCGACTGTGGGTTGATGTTCCCGACGCTGGAAACGCCGGGTATCGACCTCATCCTGCCCGACTTCGAATACCTCCAGGAGAATGCCGAAAAGGTTGTTGGCGTGGCCGTGACACACGGCCACGAGGACCACATCGGCGCGCTCCCCTACCTACTCAGAGAGATGCCGCTCAAGATCTGGGGATCTCAGCTTGCCCTTTCGCTGGCACGGTCGCGCATAGAGGAGGCCGGACTGCTGGGCCGGGCGGAGCTGGTTCCGGTCGAGGACGGCGACGTTGTGAAGATGGGCGGATTCAGCGTCGAGTTCATCCCGGTCACACATTCCGTGCCCGACGCGCACGCCCTTGCCATCCGGAGCCGGGTGGGCACGGTGGTGCATACCGGTGACTTCAAGCTCGACCTGAGCCCGGTGGACGGCCGTCTTCCTGACCTTGGAAGGCTGGCCCAAATTGCCAGGACCGAGGGTATCCGGCTGTTGATGGCGGACTCCACCAATGCCGAGGAGGAGGGACACTCCCAATCCGAGTCCGGTGTCGGCGAAGTTCTGGACCAGATAATGCCCCGATATAGGGGCAAGAGAGTCGTGGTCACCTGCTTCGCGTCGCACATCCACCGGATCCAGCAGATAGCGGACGCTGCCATCGACTGCGGGCGGAAGATCTTTCCTTTGGGCCGCTCCATGGGTCGCAACATCGCCCTGGCGCGAAGCTTGGGGCTGCTTGAGATCGCCGAGCACCATTTGGCCGACATCGAGACGGTCTCCCAGTACCCCGACGACAAGGTTTGCGTAATCTCCACCGGCAGCCAGGGCGAGCCACTCTCGGCGCTCAGCCTCATGGCGGCCAACGAGAATCGCTTCCTCAAGCTCTCGAAGCGCGACGTGGTGATCATCTCGGCCGACATCATTCCGGGCAACGAATCCGCAGTTGGCAAGGTGATAAACGGCCTCCATCGGCGCGGGGCCGAGGTGATACATGCGGGCATCGCAAAGGTTCACACCTCCGGCCATGCCAAGAGGGACGAGCTGCGTTTGATGCACTCGGTTTGCCAGCCCGAACCCTTCATTCCCGTGCACGGCGAGTTCCGTCACCTCTCCAGCCATGCGGCTCTGGCCGTCGAGATGGGGATGGACGAGGACCAGGTGATCGTAGCCCTCGACGGCGACGTCATCGAGGTCGGTGATGGGGTTCTGGCCAAGCGGGGAAGGGTCAGTGCCAACTATCTCTATGTCGACGGGGCCGTGGATGGAATCTCCAAGGGCGTGTTGCGCGACCGCAGGACGCTTGCCTCGGACGGGGTGGTCATTGTGGTGGTCGCCCTGGAGGCGGGTAGCGGGGCGGTGATAACCGGACCGGAGATAATCACGCGTGGATGGGCGCACCATGCCGACGACGAGCATGACGTTGTAGAGGAGCTGCTCGGGGACCTTGGCGACGCGGTGTTGCGGGCCATCGGGGTCGCGGCGGCCGAGGGCGCCTCGGACTCAGAGACAGTTGCGCGACACATACGCAAGGCGACCGCGAAGCTGATCGAGAAGCGTACCAAGATGCGGCCCATGGTGGTTCCCGTCGTCACCGAGATCTGAGCGCGCAGCCCGGCTCAGGCCGGCTGCGGGGTAGCGTTGGTGACAAGGCTGTAATTCCGCCTCTTGCCGGAGGCATGGAACTGGTACCGTGGGAGGTGTGACGCTGTCTAGCAGGGGCACATCCAAGCGCAGCGCGCCGCGCAGCTCCGCCAAGGGCCGCTCCAAGCCCCCTTCCGGGGCGGCGTCGCGAGGGCGGAGCCGGGCGGCTGGCTCGAAAAAGGCCGAGCCGCGTGGCCATCAGGCCGATTTGGCGGGTCTTCTCCTTTTGGCGGTCGCGGCCGTATTCCTTCTCTCCTTCATGTCGGTGCTCGGCACACTCGGCCGCGACCTGGACGGGGCAATGGCCTACGTGTTCGGGCCGGTTCGAGTGGCCGCGTACCTGCTTCTGGTGGTTGTAAGCGTCTTCATGCTGCTGGATATGCGGGCGCGCCTTCCGCGCCGCTTCCGGCTCTCCTTCTCGCTCGGCCTTTGGGCGCTGGCAGCGGAGCTTGCCGGCTGGAGCGTGGCGGGCCGAGGCGCGTCAATGGCTGCGCGGGGTGGGGCGCTGGGGCACTACACCTTCGCCGCGCTTGCCGCCGCTCTCTCTTCGGGAGGGGCAAAGCTGGTCGTGGTGCTGGCAATGCTGGCGTTCTTGTTCGACGCGCTCGGTCATTCCCCGATCCGGCTGGTCCGCAGGCTGCGTGGGCCCCTACTGGAGTCGTTGGCCGGCCGCCAAGCGCGACATGCCGCATCGCGCAGCCGCCGTGCGATGGACGACGAGGATGTCGAGCAGGAGGCGACTCCCGCATTCCTCGAGCGTTTTTCGGAGCCGGGCTATGAACAGGGAGCCCCGAGCATTTCAGCCCCGGAGGGGGGTGAAGCCGCCGCGGCCGAGGATGCCGTCGGCGAAGTGCACTTCGCACCTGCCGCCCCAGACGGTGTGGAATCGGATGGCGCGGGGTCCGCGCCCCCAGCGCCGGTCAGGGGCAAGGTGGCCTGGAAGCTACCCGCTTCAACCCTGCTCAAGCGGTCGGTGAGCCGGTCGCTTGACAAGGACGAGCTTTGGCGGAGGGGAAAGGTGCTCTCGGAGGCGCTGGCCACCCACAAGGTGGAGACCTCCCTGGTGGGCATGACGGTCGGGCCGACCGTCACGCGCTACGAGCTTGAGCTCGGATCTGGCGTAAAGGTGGCACGCGTCACCTCGCTTCATAAGGACATCGCCTACGCAATGGCAGCGGCCGACGTGCGCATACTCGCGCCGATCCCCGGCCGAAGCGCTATAGGTGTCGAGGTTCCCAACCACAAGCGAGTTGTGGTCGCATTGGCGGATGTGCTGCTTTCACCCGAGGCCGACGCCAATACCCATCCCCTCGCCGTGGCGGCAGGGCGCGACATCTCCGGCAAGCCTGTATTGATCAACCTGGCCGAGATGCCTCACATACTCATCGCAGGTGCTACCGGGTCGGGCAAGTCCTCCTGCCTCAACTCGGTTCTCACCTCGATCCTGATGCGTTCGACGCCTGAGCAGGTGCGCCTGATCCTCGTAGATCCCAAGCGCGTGGAGCTCGGGCAGTACAACGGCGTGCCTCACCTCCTGACCCCGGTGGTCACCAATCCCAAGAAGGCGGCGAATGCCTTGGCCTGGGCGGTGAAGGAGATGGAGCGCAGGTACGACATGCTCTCGGAGCTGGGCGCGCGCGACATCTACGGCTACAACCAGATCGTGGACAACATGGGCGCCGACGACCTTCCCGCGGAGCTGGCGGGTGAGGTGGAAGTTGAGTCCGGGCCGGCTCCACTCTTCGATGAAACCCCGGCGCCCCGCTTTTCACGGCTTCCCTTCATCCTGGTGGTGGTAGACGAGTTGAACGACCTGATGATGGTCGCCGCCCGCGACGTCGAAGAGTCGATCTGCCGCATCGCACAGATGGCTAGGGCGGTTGGCATCCACCTGGTGATCGCCACTCAGCGCCCGAGCGTTGACGTCATCACCGGCCTGATCAAGGCGAACATCCCTTCGCGAATGGCTTTTTCGGTCTCATCGCTCGCCGACTCGCGGGTCATACTCGATCAGCCCGGTGCCGAACGCCTGGTGGGCAAAGGGGACATGCTTTTTCTTGGTGCCTCGTCCTCCCATCCACAGCGCATTC
>JAKAOC010000150.1 GCA_021823385.1 Actinomycetes bacterium | reverse complement strand
CCATCAGCCGGCGGGCCTTCTCAGAGTCGGAGGAGACTCTGTTCTCGCTTAGCGGCGAGTCGATGGCAAGGTTGGCGGGGACGGAAGACTTCAAGGAGGGCCCTCGCGCCTTCATCGAGAAGCGTGATCCGCATTGGCAGGGCCGCTGACCTAAGGATTCTACAAAGGATCGAGCCGGACCATCTTGAGCGATCGGGCCCTGTAACCATTATTCTCGCCGAGGTTCTTGCCCCTTCGCGCACCTGGCGGGACCCGAAAAAAGATGTGAGCAGCTCCGTGATCGCGAGCTTTGGCCTCGAGGAATCCTAGAAGAGCGGAGCCAGATCCGCGGCCCCTCTCCTCCCCATCAAGGTAAAGGAAGGCTTCGGCTTCCTGGCCCGCCGCCATGGGCTCGAGAGCCAAAATGCCCAATCCGACCGTCCGCGACGAGACCCGAAACATTCCCGCTTTGGCAAAGCGGAAACTCCCGCGCCACTCGCATCTGAACGCAACGCCGCCATAAGCGACGCCCACATGTCATTGGCGATCGCTTCGCCGCCTTTGAATTCACACAGCTCACCAAAGGCCGCCAGGGCGAGCCCTGCACCCGAGTCGCAATCCGGGCGGCGCAACGCTCTGAGTTCCAGCTCGGCGGGCAACCGCTCGCTTCCAGAACTCGACGTCGATGCCGTCACAATTGCAGGAGCTTCTCGACTCTGGAAAGAATCGTCTTGCGCATGCGATGACCGGCCTCGTAACCGTAAACCAGTTTGAGCTCGCGCTTTGAAAGCAAGTCCATCTTGGCGGTTATCTGGCTGGCAGACAGGGTTGCATAGTTCGGAATGACAGCCTCAACCTCTCCCAGGTCAACCTCCGGCGCGGCGGCCTCCACCACCGGCTGCGTAGCCGGCTCCGGTTGTCTGTGCTCCGACTCCCGTGGAGCGGGCGACGGCTCTTGCTCTCGCTGGTCTCCCAGCACCAAACGAGCCAAGTCGGCCCAGGGTTCCGGCAGTACCAAGTCGATCAGGCCCTCGGCCTGACGACGCACCTCGGCGAGCTGCTCCTGGGCCTTGGTCTCGGCCATCCCTACGGCCATTTTTCCTATGAAACGGGCTGCGATCGCTCGCGACTCAACTACCGATCTGCCGTCCTCGACAGCGTGGGGCAGTGCCTCCGCAATCGAATGAAGGATCCCGACCGGTGCATAGACCGCATAATCGATGAGCTTTTTCAGGTCGCCGTCGTCCATCAAGCCTCCCGCGGCGTCCGGGCCATCAGCCCGGGCACGACTCGGATCCTACACGCAGTCCCGGCAGTAGTTGCGTTCCTTGTCCGCCAGCTGCGTTAGCTTCTTCACCAGGAAGCAGCTCTGGCATACGAACTCGTCAGGCTGCTTCGGGAGGACCGTGAGGGCGATATCCGAGCGCTCGTCGAGTTCATCCTCGTCGTAGCTCTCCTCTTCCTCGTCCATCACGACCAGGCGCTCTTTGAGGATATCGTCGAGGCTGGCCTCGACCTCCTCGTCGAGCTCCTCCTCTTCCTCCTCGGTCTCCTCGTCGGTCTCGGCCTCGACCTCCTCCTCTGCCTCGGCTTCGACCTCCTCCTCGACCTCGAGCCCCTCGATGTCCTCTTCTTCGTCGAGTTCCTCTATATCTTCGAGTTCCTCGAGATCGTCCACCTCGAGATCGCCGAGGTCTTCTTCTTCGTCGAGCTCCTCGTCCTCTTCGAAGTCGGTTTCCTCGAAGTCCTCGAAGGACTCGTCATCCACCGATTCCTCCATGTCCTCGGCGCTGACCACGTCTTCGCTGTCATTCGCCTTCTTGCGCGGCATCAAACATTCCCTTCCGCCGGAGGTGGTCTTCACCCCACCGACGCACTAACACCCATTCGCGGCTTTTGCCCCAATTGAATCAACTTCTCGAGCCGCTTTGTTCCCGCAAAACTCTAGCGACCTAGAACATCGCTCGCGCCGCCCAAGCCGCTGCCTTCGGATGGACCGGATTTCTTGTTCTCCTGGCGCTCGATCGAAGCGAGGCGTCCGCTCTCGGCAGCACTCATATCCACATGCGACATGGACTCACTGATGCGCCGATGCCCCGCGCCTTCCGCAATCGCTTCGTACATCAGCTGAGCAACCTCTCTATAGCTCTCATGCCCCTGCGGTGCTGATCGGAGCTCTATGAGGTGCATTGCCTCGCGTGCGTTCAGCTCCATGTCGAATCGGATCCGAAACGCCATGGGCACGGCGTAAGACGCCACCGCGTCTCCGTGCGACTCGGCGAGCCTCCGATGATAGTCCGCTGCGCGCTCCAGCGAGGAAGCATACGCAGACGTTTCGTCTTCATTAAGCTTTGGCGATGCGAAGTAACCCATTTCACATCCAAGGTTCCCCCAGGAGATAGAGAGCATGCGGTGTCTCTGCAAATCGCGGAAGGCACCATAATCGGCGACAACGCTGAAGTGGTATCGGGTGCGCTCGAAGGCGCGCCCAGGGCGATGGCGACGATTGTCTCGCTTCCCGCAGTACTGCGTCCAGAGTTCGTCGAGCTCGGATTCCCCCAAGGACGCCGCCAGCTCCCGGGCCTCCACGGCATCCATGCCGAGCGCCTCGACCAGGATCGCCGCCGCTATGCGCCGCTCCGCGTCCGTATCCCAGTCAACTAGACCAACGGAGGACCCGAGTGCTCCGGCAAGCTGGACCGACCTGCCCCTGTCAGCGCCGGCATGAGCGGCGGCAATCCGGCGAGCCTGTGGAGCGAGGGAATGGCGCGTCGCCCGCAGATACTCGACCCAGGGTTCGCGCCGCTCGGGGCGGGAAAGCCTCGAGACCATGGAAGGTATCGCCAGCTCGAGCTCGCGCTGAAGCCGATCACCCAGCACACGCATCTCGCCGAGGGGGTGAGCGGCCAGGTGCAGTACAAGCTGCTCAAGGGATTGCGCACTGGCGAAAATCCCCACGTTCGAAGCCGTGGCGGCGGGAAGCATCCCGCGCGTGGCATCGAGTGCGAAGGCGCGAAGTGTCGCGCGCATGGCCGATGGCAGCGACTCCACGCCTCCCGAAGCCGCGAAGAGACGATCGCTGACCCGCGCCGTGAGCGTGGAGTAGGCGTCGAACAGCGAATCCATCTCCTCCTCGAATCTCGCGAGGGCACTGCCTTCCAGCTCCGGGGGCCGGACGTACCGGTAGCGTCCCAGCGCGTCTCGGTAGTCGTAGGGGATGTAGCGCGTCGACTGCTCGAGGTATGCCGCAAGGCGGGGGCGCTCTACAGCCTTGGTGGCCAGGTTGGATATGCCTTCTAGCGCCACGTGGACTCCGGCCAATTGTGCCACCGAGTCGTCACCGTAGTCAGCCAGCACTCGGGAGAATAGCGCCTCAGACCGCGCGATCCCCTCCTCAGATCCTCCGGCCGCGCCCGCATCGCCGCTCGCGATGAACTCGTCCAAGAAAAGGCGGCGCAACGACTTCGGCGAGCGGGAGTAGCGGGCAAAAAGTGCGGCCTTGGTTACATCCGGCAGGTCGGTGAGGGTGTAGACCGCGCTGTCAAGGTTGGAGAAATGCCGAGCGAGGACTGTGCGCTCCTCGGCGGTGAATTCTGGGGTCATTGGCAAACAAACTACAGGGGGTTGCCGATGCCCTTCGCTTTCCAGACCGCCTTTGTGGTTGAGGTGCCTCTCAGTGATTCACGCGGATGGAGGCCTCGACCACGCCCCGGCAAAGAATTTTGTCCACGGCATGGAAACGCCTCGACATCTCCGGGTCGGGCACGGCGTTGCCGAGCTGCCTCGCCAGGTCGATTATCTGCTTCACGTTGCGGACGAAGTCCCCTCCGGGCATTGCGCGGTCTCCGAGCACCGCCTCCAGATCCCTGCCTCGTGCCCAGGCACTCGCATACACCATGAATCCGGATTCCACTGCCCGCGTGGCGGGGATGCGTAAACGGCCCTCGGCCCTCACAAGTTCCACTCGCAGTGCCGCGATCTCCCGGAAACGCTCCTCCATCCTCAGCGACGGGAAGTGGTCGGAGCCGGGCGCCGAATTACGCGGCTCGTAGACGAAGACGGAAAGCAATGACGCCAGCTCCTCCGGCTCGAGTCCATCGAAAACCCCTCGCTCGAGCGCCAGGGCCACGAGAAGGTCGGATTCGTGGAAAAGGCCGGCAAGCTTCTCGCCCGAGGGCGTCAGCTCCCAGCCGTCTACGAAACCGAGCTCGGAAAGGACCGCCAGCACGCGGTCGAACTGCCGCGCCAGAGACTCGGTCTGCCGCTTGACCGACTCCTTGATTTTCGTGCTCGTCTCGGCGATGCGCTCCAGTCGCTTCACCGCGTTCAAATGCCGATTGAAGTCTGGGCACTGCTTGAGCTTCTCCCTCAGCTCCGCCACCTCCGCCTTCGAAACACTCGGGCGCGGCGGCATGACGGAGGTGCGGCTGAACCGCGGCTCCTCCGTCGAGCAGTTGGCTATACGCATCTCCCTGAGTGCCTCGGCCATGGCGGCAAGATAGCCCGGATCACGAGGGTTGTACTCGACTCCCACCTCGAGCCGGGCTGCGGGCTTGGGAATGAAGTCGATCTGATTGCCGCGCATGGCCAGCTTCTCGCCGGCAGCGGTCACGATCCAGACGACTATCCGCCCACCCTTCTTGCGCGAGGTTGCCACCACGACGACCCGGGTTGGAATCCCGCTGTCTCCGGCAGACGGCACGCATAGGACGTCTCCAGGACGCAGCCGGGCGGCGTGCAATCGAATATGGCGCTCGCTGGGGGCCGTGGCCAACGGCTCTGCGCGCTCCCCGTCCCTTTTGGTGAGCGCCCACAGGGAGGCGACATCACCGAACTCGCAGTGGGCCTGGTCCACGAGGGACTCCTCCTCGCCGCGCAGCTTTGCCAGGCGCGCCTCCAGGTGGACCACTTCGGCATCGGAACGGAACTGTGCGAAGGAGAGGTTGAGCAGATTGCGCGCAACCTCCGGATCGAAGCTCTTGACCAGGTTGGCGGCCATGTTATAAGTGGGCCGGAACGACGAGGTAAGCGGATAGGAGCGGGTCACCATCAGATGCGCCACCTGCTCGAAGGGGACGAAGGGTGACCATAATGCCAGGCTGTAGCCGATCTCGTCGATACCGCGGCGGCCGGCTCGCCCGGCAAGCTGGGTGTACTCCCCCGCCGTCAGCATCTCATGGGACTCACCGTTGAACTTGGTGAGCTTCTCTATCACAACCGAGCGAGCAGGCATGTTGATCCCGAGCGACAGGGTCTCTGTGGCAAAGACCACTTTCACCAGGGCACGCGCAAAGCACTTCTCCACCGCCTCCTTGAGCGGCGGCACCATGCCCGCATGGTGGGCGGCAACTCCCGCCTCCAAACCGGCCATAAACGAGGAGAAGCCGAGGGCGTCAAGGTCTCGAGTCGAGAGGCTGGTGATGGTCTCGTCCACGATGCGGCGAATTTCCGCCCGCTCGTTAGTGCTGGTGAGCCTGACGCCGGAGCGCACCATGTGCTCCACCGCAAGGTCGCATCCCTGACGCGAGAAGATGAAGAACACCGCCGGGAGCATCGACGAGTCGCGCAAATAGTCCAACACATCCAGCCTTCGCGGCGTCGCCGCCCGCACCGCCGCACGGCGCCGGACAAAGGCGCCGGCGGCCCGCGGGTCGTCGTACCGCGAGCAATCGGGGTTGGCCTTGTCTTCCACGATCGCCTCGAAGACCTTGAAGTCGCGCCCGCGTCCGTCGGCCACACCGTAGAGGTGCACCAGCTCGACCGGCCTCTCGGTCTCCACGACGACATCGGTCGGTCCGCGCACCGTTCGGATCCAATCCCCGAACTCGTCGGAGTTCGAGACGGTCGCGGACAGACATACGAGGGAAACCGTCTCGGGAAGGTGGATGATCACCTCCTCCCATACCGCGCCGCGGTAGGGATTCTGGAGGTAGTGGACCTCGTCCATGATCACGTAGCCGAGGCGGGACAGATCGGATGCCCCCTCGTAGAGCATGTTGCGGAGGACTTCTGTGGTCATGATGACCACATCCGCGCCAGGGTTGATCACGTTGTCACCGGTCAAAAGGCCCACGCGGCGCTCGCCGTAAATCTCGGTGAACTCCTGGTACTTCTGGTTGGAGAGGGCTTTCAGCGGTGTGGTGTAGAAGGATCGCCAACCCAGCGAAAGTGACCGGTCCACGGCGTACTGGGCAACCAAGGTCTTGCCGCTGCCCGTGGGCGCCGCCACCAGAACGGAGCGATCCATAAGATCGG
>JAKAOC010000149.1 GCA_021823385.1 Actinomycetes bacterium | reverse complement strand
CGATCTCGGCAAGGAGAAAGCCGACCGTCAAGGGCAGCATGTAGATGCCCGCCCAAAGCGGTGTCTGGGCGAAGTCGTAGCCGTGCAAAGGTAGCCAGATACCCTGCAGCCAGAGGATGAGCATGAACTGCAGGCCGCCACGGCCGATCGAGGCCAGCAGGTTCGCGAAGTTTCCGGCGGCGAATGCACGCAGCCTGAACAGTCTCACATCCAGCATGGGCTCGGCCACGTGCCGCTCGATAACGAAGAAGGCGATCAGGAGCGCCAGGCCGCCCAGCCCTTCGGCCATGATTGCCGGGGTTGTCCAGCTCATGCTGTGCCCGGGCGAGGGCTGGGTTCCATAGGTGATCGCGATCAGGATCAGCACCAGGCCCGCCGCAAAGACGGACGAGCCCAGGTAGTCGATCTTGGCGTGCTTGCGAGGGGCCACAGAGACCAGCTTGAAGTACGCCCAGATGGTGCCGAAGGCTCCGAATGGCACCGAGACCGCAAAGACCAGCCGCCAATTGATGTCGGCCAGCACGCCTCCGACGATGAGGCCGAGAAACGCCCCTGAAAGACCGGCGACCTGGTTGATCCCCAAAGCCATTCCACGCCTTGCCGGCGGGAAGGCGTCGGCCAGGATCGCATTGGAGTTCGCAAAGAGAAGCGCACCGCCCACGCCCTGGACGATCCGCATCGCCACTATGAAGGCGGCCGCCGAGCTCCCCTTGCCCGGGGTCAGCGCCAGTGCGAGTGATCCGAGCGTGAAAACAAGAAAGCCGAAGTTGTAGAGGCGCACCCGCCCCAACAGGTCACCGAGGCGGCCCAAGGAGACGACCAGCACGGCGGACGCGACCGAAAAGCCGAGCAGAATCCACAACAGGTATCCGACATTGGATGGCGCGAGCGGGTTCAGATTGATGCCCCTGAAAATTGCCGGCAGCGCGATAATCACGATGGAGCTGTTGAGAAAAGCCATGAAGACGCCAAGCGTCGTGTTGGAGAGCACCATCAGCTGGTAGCGGCGACTGGTTTCGGGTGCCTGCGTGCCTGCGTCGCCTGTCGCCGTGCTTTCGATGCTCATCGCTTCCTTTGGGCTTGTCTCTCAGATAAATCCTAGTTGTTTGCAACATACAACTAAGTTGCGCACAAATATCTTCCCGCACTTCGAGCCGAAGTCGCAAAACTAAGTAAATTTTCGCTATGTTTCCTTATCTTTCCTATGTTATGATTTCGAGACGCACTTCCCAACGTGAAGAGCCTGCTCGCCCCAGGGCCCACCGATTCCGCTCGAGCAGGAGACGACCCGTGCACTCCACCAAGACGACCCATCCCGCGCGCACGCGCCCCTTGGAAGCGGGTGCCGCCCGATGAGCGCCCCTACCCCGCTACTCACGATCGAGCGCAGCGTGCAGAGCGCCGCGCGCTCCGAAGGCGTGGACATCTCCCTGGCGGAGAACCGCGAAAGACTTAGGGCGCTAATCGCCGGAGCCATCGACGCCTGGCAGCACGACAACCCGGCGCGCCCCTTGACGGCCGAGGCGAGGCACTACCTGGCGCAGCGGGCCGAAGCCGACGTGGCCGGTTACGGCCCGCTGCAGGCGCTGCTCGAAGACGACTCCGTCTGGGAGATAATGGTGAACTCCCCGGAGGCCATCTTCGTGAAGCGCCATGGCCGCCCCACCGCCTTCTACGGCGCCGCCTTCCACGACGCCGAGCATCTGCGCCGCACCGTGGAGCGGATCCTGGCCGACTCCGGGCTCGGCCAGCGAGCCCTCGATCCCGCCGAAGGGCTGCAGGACGCCCAGCTCAAGGGAGGAGCCAGGCTGCACGTGGTGCACGCCGACCTGACGCGGGAGGGCTCCCTCGCCCTGAACATCCGCAAGTTCACCGGCCTTCCCAGGCGCAGCCTTGACGATCTCGTCCAAGGTGGAATGCTCAGTGAAACCGCCGCGGCCTTGCTGAGAGCGGCGCAGCGCGCCCATGCGTCGATCGTCTTCTCCGGCCCCCCCGGATCCGGGAAGACCACGCTCCTCTCGGCCCTCGCGGCCGAGATGCCCGCCGAAACCCGGGTGGTGGTGGCCGAGGAGGTGTTGGAAACCCACGTGCCGCTCCCCAACGTCGCGCACCTGCAAACACGCCCTGCGCGGCCTGAGCGGCCGGCGGTGGATCTCCGGCTGCTGGTGGCAGGATTTCTGCGCATGGCCCCCGATCTTGCCATCGTGGGAGAGGTCCGCGACCGGGAGGCGTTGCCCCTGGTGCTCACCCTCTCCTCGGGCGTCACCGGATACACGACGCTTCACTCCACCTCGGCCCGCGCGGCCCTGTCCCGCTTGCGCCTCCTGGTGCAGATCGCGGGACACTCCATACCCTTCGCGGCGGCCACCCAGATGGTGTCCGACGCCGTCGACCTGGTGGTGCACTGCACCAGGCTGGAAGGGCGGCCGACGGTCACCGAGGTCCACGCGGTGGAGGACCCCGCAGCCGGAGCGGACAGCACCACCTTCACAACCACTCCCATGTTCGTCCACTCCCCATCCGGGCTGAGGCCAACCGGCCTGATTCCCGGACGGCTTGCCGAGCGTGCGGTCAGCCGTGGTGAAGGCGGCTTCCGAAGGGAGCTGCCGGGCCTGGATTCGCACGATGCCTGAGGCGGCACTGGTCATGGCAATCGCCTCTCTGGCTTCCCTCTTCGCCGGATCGCGCTCGAAAGGAAGGAGATCCCGCCTGCCGGGAATGGCCCGCCAAATGCGAGCACTGCTGCGACAAACAATCGGCCCAAGCGGGGCCGCCGGGCGCAGGGCGCGGATGCTCGCCGCAGCAGCCGGGCTGGCCGCGGCCTTTGCCACGCAGGCCTTCACCGGGTCTCCGCTCTTCTCGATCGTGGCCGCGGCGGGGGCCTGGCTGGGCGCGGTTCGCTCGGTGGCGGCCTACGAGGTCAAAGCGCGGCGCGCAGCCGCCATGCGCTGCTGGCCGGAGATACTCGGCGAGACGGAGCTCCGGGTGGCCTCACTCGGCTCGCCGCTCGGCCAGTCGTTCTTTGCCGCCGCCAAAGGGGTGGACGAGCGCCTGCTCCCGGCGTTCGCCCAGGCAGAACGGGCCTTTTCCATAACCGGTTCGCTGCCGGCGGCCATGGGGGAACTTGCCGGGCTGCTCTCCGATGGGGGGAGCCGCTACGCATGCGAGCTCCTCGGGGTCGTCGGGGGCGCTCCGGGGGGAGAGGTGGCAAGGCTGCTCGGCGGTCTCCGCGCCGACATGGCCGCCGAGCGGGAGCGTTCGCTCGAGTACTCCGCCCGGCTGGCCGGGCTTCGCTTTGCCCGGCTCTTCGTCTTCATCGTCCCGGTAGGCATGACACTGGCCGGCGCGGGGATCGCAGGCATTTCCGCCTATCGAAGCACCGCGGGCAGAGCCGGGATGGCCTTCTCCGCGGCCGTGCTCGCCGCGTGCTGGGTCTGGGCATCGCGGCTGGGAAAGGCGCCGAGTTCGTATGCGGAGGCAGCCCGATGAGCAGCGCTCCCTTGGCCACCTTGCTGCTTGCCTGCACGGCACTGGCCTTTGCGGCGGCCCCGCCACACCTGGAAGTGCGGCGCCGCAGCCGCTTGCTGGGAACAGGGGCGCGTCCTGGCGGGAGCTTTGGCCTGCGCCTGCGATTCGACGCCGTCGTCGGGCGGATCGCGGATGCCGTCTCGGGGCCCAAGGGCTCCTCGAGGGCAGGAGGCGGCGCCGTGGCGGCTGCCGCAATGTGCATGGCCCTGGCTCTCGGGCTTTTGGCCACCGGGCGCGACGCGCAGGCGATTCCTGCCGCCATTGCCGGGGCCGCCGCGCTCGCCGCGCCTGTCGGAGCCCAACTCGGCCGGGAGCGCCGGGAGCGCAAGGAGATGCAGGCCGAACTGCCGCTTTCGGTCGAGAAGCTGGCGGTCTATTTGGCCAGCGGCTTCTCGCTGAGTGCCGCCCTTGCCCGCTTGGGTGAGCAGGACGGGGCGTCGGGCCGCGTGTTTGCCCTCATCAGCAACGGAGTGCGCAGTGGAATGAGCGCCTCCGAGGCCGGCGCGGAGGCGGCCCGGCGCTGGCCCGGCCCGGCCATGGCGCGTCTGGTCACCCTCCTGGGCGGCGCGAGCGGCGCCGACATGGTGAAAGCCGCCCGCTCCGCCGCTGCCGGGCTGCGGGCGGAGGCGCATCGGGAAGCCCTGGCGGCCATGGAGAAGGACTCCCAGAAGATCTGGATTCCCATCACGATCGCAGCATTGGTTCCGGGGGTGGTGATGATCTTCGTCCCCTTCGTAGCCGTGATGCGCTCGGTTGCCGGCTGAGAGCGCCGGCGGAACGTATCGGACTCCCACTTGCGGCCAGGCGCCGCCCCCAGGAAACCTCCGACGAGATCGGTTAGGAAAGGAAGACCAGTGGGAATCTACGCGGCAATTTGGCTGCTTGCACAAGCCGAGAGGGCCGGCGGGGCGATTGCGGCCCGCATGGGAACGGGAGGAAGCGAGCGCGGCGAGGGCGTGGTCTCCTCGGCCATCGCGGTGCTCATCTTCGCCTTCCTCGGCGTCATGTTGTGGATCGCTTTCAAGGCCACCATGGGCACGGCCACCGCCGCCATCAACAACCAAGTGGCCCAGCTGGGGCAGTGATGGTGTCCGCCCACCCGCGCAGGCGGCCCCACGGTGACCACGGCAGCGGGTATGTGCCCGCCCTGGTGGGAATCCTCGTCGCCCTTGCCGCCCTGGAGCTCATCGTCTCGCTCGCCCGTCTGGCGGCCGCGCAGGTGCGGCTGTCGGCCACCGCGCAGGACGTCGCCCGCCTGGCAGCCGGGGCGTTGGGCACCTCCGGAAGAATGCCCTGGGCGGCCATCGCCGCCCAGGAGCGGGCGGATCTCGGCAGCCTGGCCCAGGGCGCAACCCTGTCGCTGCGCCCCTGGGACGGCGAGGTGGTTGCCCGCGTTTCCACCCGCCTTCCCATTGCCTCGATCCCGGGCGTGGCGGCCCTGGAGACGACCATGGTGGGCCGCGCCGCGATCGCCGCCGAGCCGGCATGAGCCGGGACCGCGAAGCCGGAATGCTCGACGTCGCGCTGGCAGCCGCGGCCCTTTGCCTGCTGATGGTCTTCGGCGCATACCTGCTCGAGCTCACGGCCTCGGCGACCCGCACCCAGCAGGCGCTCAGCGAGGCGCTGCGCAATGTCGCGCGTGTCGTCCAGCGGACGCACGCTCCCGTGGGGGCCGCCGGCGCCAACGCCGAGGCGCAGGCGACCTTCATGGCCATGGGTGTCCCGGCTGCGGGGCTGGCCGCGAGCGTTGCGATGGCCCCCGGATGCGCCGGGGAGCAGGTCCAACTCCGGATCCCGCTCCCGATGCTTCCGGGCATGGTGCTGACCAGCGCGACAACCCAGCCGTTGTCGCTGACCGGGGCCTGCGCATGAGCCGGCGCCGGGGTGAGCGGGGATCGGTCCTGTTGCTGGTGCCCGCCATTGCGCTGGTGGCGGTTTCACTCGCCGCCCTGGTTTTGGATCTCGATTACCTCTACGTGGCCAAGGCCGAGCTGGAGAACAGGGTCGAGGCCGCCGCGGCGGCGGCGGTCGACCAGCTGAGCGCCGCGCAGCTGTACCAGGATTCGCAGGTTGCCATCGACCCCGCACTGGCCCAGGCGATCGCAAGGGGCCAGCTCGGCCAAGCCGCGACCCACGGATACAGGGTGGACGCGGTGAACACCGCGATCGAGGGCAATTCCATCTGCGTGCGTGCAACCGCAAGAGTGAGCCTGCCCGCCTTCGGCGCGCTGCTCGGCGCCACGCCCGCCTCCTGGATCCAGGCACGCTCGATCGCGACCCTGCCCGCTCCCGGCCAGGATCCGGCCGGTGCCCCGCTGCCTTGGTGCTGAAACGGTTGGTACCTCGGGTTCTGCCTGGCCAAAATAGATTGGCAACATGAGAATCATCGAGGGCTACGAATCGCCTATGCGCCTGGCCATCGTGCCGGCCGACGGGCTTGGACGCGAACTCCGTGCCTTGGCGCTCTCGGATCTTGGCGAGATGTCCGTCGATGTCCTGGGGCTGAGCGGGAACGAGCTTGCCCGCCTGGAACTCCCGGGCATGGCAGCCGGCACTTTGCGTGCAGCGCCGCTTGGTGACTCCATCCACCCCAATCGGGCCGTGATCGTGGCTTCGGCTTCTGAGCGAACCTTCACCTTCGCCGCCAACCGCCTCGAGATGGAGGGGGTGACCAACTTCCGTGATTTCGGCGGCTACGCCGGAACCGGCGGGCCAATGCCCTGGAGGCGCTTCTTCCGAAGCGAGAACC
>JAKAOC010000148.1 GCA_021823385.1 Actinomycetes bacterium | reverse complement strand
GGCACTATCGCGGTCGACGCGGGGGAGAAGGCCGCGTCGGCCACACCGAAAAGCAGTGACATCACCACCAGCTCGGCGATGGTGAGGTGGCCGAGCGCCAGCAGGACCGTCACCGCCCCGACCACGATCCCTCGGGCGAGGTCGGAGGCGAGCATCAGCAGGCGGCGGCTCGCCCGGTCGGCAACCGCCCCGCCCAGGAGGAGGAAGGCCACCGTGGGTATGATGCGGGCGGCCAGCACGTAAGAGAGCCCCGCCGGGCTGTGGTCCACGTCCAGAGCCACGACGGCCAGGGCGACAGTGAAGATCCCGTCTCCCGTCATGGAGACGCTCTGGCCCAGCCAGAGGAGGGCGAAATTCCTATGCCGCAGCGAGGACCAGGTTCCCGAGGTACGCTCGCTCATCCGTCAAGTATTCCACCCCCGGTGGCGGACCGGGGAGGACGGGCTCGAAAACCCGCCTAGGGAGCCTCACCGTCGGCGCCTTCGCCGTAGCCGGTGCGCTCGAGCTCGACTGCGAGTTCCGGCCCTCCGGAACGCACGACCCTGCCGGCCGCGAAGACGTGAACGCGGTCGGGCTTCAGCTCCTGCAGGAGGCGCGAGTAATGGGTGATGGCCAGCACACCGATCCCTTGGGAACGGACCATCTCGGCTATGCGCCGGGCCACGTCCCGCAACGCGTCGATGTCCAAGCCCGAATCGAGCTCGTCCAGGATGGCGTAACGGGCTCCGAAGAGGGCCAGCTGCATGGTCTCGGCACGCTTCTTCTCGCCACCCGAAAAGCCCACGTTGACGCTGCGGCCGAGCAGCTCGGCCTTCAAGCCGATCCGCTCGGCTTCGGCGACCAGGGCCGAGCCGACGACTGCAGGCTCACGATCGAGCACCTCCTCCGCGAGGTCCACGAAGCTCACTCCCACCAGCTCCGCCGGGTACTGCGAGATCATGAAAAGCCCCTTGCGCGCCCTCTGGTAGGTGGGGAGCGAGGTGATGTCCTCGCCATCCAGCAGGATCCTGCCGCCGGTCACCGTATAGCCCGGCTTGCCCATCACCGCCGAGGCGAGTGTGGTCTTGCCCGAGCCATTCGGGCCCATGATGGCGTGCACTTCGCCTGGGCGGACCACCAGGTCCACCCCGTGCAGGATCTCCTTGCCCACCACCTCGGCGCGCAGGGCCTCCAACCGCAGGCCCTCGGCCTGGCTCTTCGCGTGAACCTCACTCATGGCAGTTTCAACCAAACCTTGTCGTCCTCGACCTCGATCTCGTATACCGGCACGGGCCTCGTCGCAGGCAGCGTGGTCGGACGGCCCGTCTTTAGCGAGAAGGTGCTCCCGTGCTTCCAGCACTCGATCTCCAGGTCCTCCTCGTAGACGTCGCCCTCGGAGAGTGAGTAGTCCGCGTGCGAGCAGCGATCGCCCAAGGCGTAGAAGTCGTCGCCGATGCGCACCACCGCTATCCGGTGGTCGCCGACGTCGACCCGCTTCGCACCCTGGGGAAAGTCGTCCAGGGAACCTATTGCCACCCGCTCGCTCGTCATTCGGCCATCTCTCCAAGCCTCTCGTCCACCAGCGACTGCACCAGCCCCACGACCTCGGGCACGTCTATGCCTTCGAGCACCTCGCGGAAGAAGCCCCTTACGACCATGTGCTCGGCGTCGGCGGGGGTGATCCCTCTCGACTCCAGATAGAAGAGAAGCTCTTCGTCGATGGGCCCCACCGCCGAGGCGTGGCTGCAGCGTACGTTGTTCTCGCGGATGTCGAGGTTGGGAACGGAGTCGGCCCGAGCACCGTCGGAAAGGACAAGGTTGCGGTTTGTCTGGTAGGCATCCGAACGGATGGCCCCCTCCTCGATGGTCACCAGGCCGGAATAGACCGAGTGCGAGGTGCCGGCCACGGCCCCCTTGAAGAGCAGGTTCGAATAGGCGCCGGGGCTGTGGTGGTCCTGATGGGTCCGGAAGTCGAGCATCTGGTCGCCGTCGGCGAAATACGCGGCACGCAGCTCGGCTCGGGACCCCTCCCCCGCCAGGTGCGCCTCCAGCCGCAGTCTCGCATAATGGCCACCGAAGGCGAAGGCCCCGAAATCCAGCTCCGCGGCGTCACCAAGCACGTGTGAGACGAACGCGCTGGCGTAGGCTCCGGGGGCGAGCGCCTGTGTCTGGTAATGGGCCACCCTGGCGCGCTTTCCCGCGCGAACCTCGGTCGCCGGGGCCACCAGTGTGCTCGAGGCACCGGGCGCCAGGTACTCCACCAGCTTGAGCCGGGCACCCTCGCCCACTTCCACCAACAGCTGGGGCATGAAGGTGAGGCCCTCTTCGGGCTGTTCGTAGACGATCACGACGGATCCGCTGTCGGCCCCCGGCGGGACCGAGAGCACGTAGAGGTCGGGCGAGTATGCCTCCGAGAAGAGGCGGAAGAAGTCCAGCCCGGGCTCGATTCGCCGGTCCGATGCGGACGTGGAGGCCGAGGAGCCGAAGGTGATCGCGGATGCGCCCCGGAAGTGGACCCGCGCGGAGCCGGGACCGATGCGGATAAGTGCAGCGGCATCGGCTACGAGCCCCCCTGGCAGTCCCTCCCGCGGCGGGGCGTCGAGCGTCTCCAGAGCCGGCTCGCCCTGGCCGAGGGTGTAGGACTTGTCCTGCAGCTCCTCCACTCGCGAATAACGCCAGATCTCCTCTGAGGTGCTTGGAAAGCTGATCTTTCCAAGATGCAGATGCGCCGCCTGCCTGCGCTCGCGCACCCACTCCGGCTCGCCGGCCCCCACATACGGAGCCTCTGCGGGCTCGAAGCCCACCATGACCTTTTCCGCGCTCACCGCCACCTCGAAGTCATCGATCGGAGCAATTTTCACTACCACGATAGTGGGAATCTCCGCCAAGTGCACCTGCCGGATCGACCCCCCAGCGCCGCCGGCGGTCCGGCCGAGAGCCCGCGCGCACCGGGGGCGGCGGGCTAACATCGGCAGCGTGACCAGATACTCCACCATCGAGACCTCCATAGAAGCGCACGTCGGCCACCTTCGGCTGGCCCGCGAGGAGAGGCTCAACGCCATGAACCCCGCCTTCTTCGCGGACCTGGAATCAGCTGTCCGCGAGCTCACCGGCAACGACGAGGTCCGCGCCATCGTCGTGAGTGCCCAGGGGCCGCACTTCAGTGTGGGCCTGGACCTGAAGGAGTCCAACCTCACCGGCTCCACCGGATCGCCGGCCGCCACGGCCATGGGCACCTATCGCCACGTCAAGGAGCTGCAGCGAGCTTTCGACGCTCTTGCCAAGGCCCCCCAGCCCACCATCGCGGCCGTGCACGGCTACTGCATCGGTGGCGGCATCGACCTGATCGCCTGCTGCGACGTTCGCATCGCCGCGGAGGGCACCGTCTTTTCGATTCGCGAAGGGCGCATCGCCATCGTGGCGGACCTCGGTTCGCTCCAGCGCCTGCCCCGCATCGTTCCGCGCGGTCACCTGATGGAGCTTGCCCTCACCGCCGAGGACTTCGACACCGCCAGGGCCGAACGCATCGGCCTGGTGAACCGGGTGCTCCCCAGCCGTGATGCGGCGGTGGCGGACGCCGTCGCCATAGCCGAGCGCATCGCCTCCAACTCGCCGTTGGCCACCTACGGCACCAAGGAGATACTGCGCGGCGTGTACGATGCCCAGCTACCCACACAGCTCGATAGGGTGGCGCTGTGGAACTCGGCCTTCCTTCGCTCCGCCGACCTGCAGGAGGCGTTCACCGCGTTCCTGGAAAAGCGAGAACCGCGCTTCAGCGGCCAATAGCCGCGGTCCGTCGGCGAGGTTGTGCGCGGTGAAGGCCTCGAAGGCCGCCCGCCGGGAACTCAGTCGTGGCGGCGGAAGAAACCCTTGCGGCGGGGCTTGGATTCGAAATCGCGGATGACTTCGGGCGCAGCTTCGTTGACGATGTCCTCCGCCTGATCCAGCAGGAAGGAGATGTCACCCTCCGGCTCATCGGGCGGATCCGCGATACGAGGCGAGACGAGGCTGCCATGATTCCAGGCCACGTCGGCCAGGCGGCGTTCGTAACGAGGGCAATCGGCCGGACAGCGCCAGGGGGCCTCGGGGGCAAGGTCGAGCACGCAGAACCGCGCCACGTCACCGGTGTTGTAGGTCCGGCTCTGGAAATGCTTGCACTCTTCACGCATCGCCACGACCCACTCCTCGATAGATAGGCTTGTGGCTGAGATTAGTCGGCTTTGCGCGCCCTGTTCGATGGCGCATTTCACAGGGGCTGAGTATCACCGGGAGGATGACTCAGGAAACGCCAAAACGGGCGCGTCGAGCGCTGCCCTTGTCCCAGCCCTTCGGCCTTCATATCCGGTGAGATCCAAGTGCGAGAGCGGGGCCCCGAAACTCTCATTGGGTCGCACTAAAAGTATCGGCCGCCTATGCGGAATCCTTTAGCGCTATTTCAGAAATTTCAAAGAATTCCCGTCGATAGTGGGGAAATACAAGCCAAGCATCGACCACACACCCGGCAGGAAGCACAAGAGGTTGACCATGAATCCCAACGACGAGAACAGGATCCCCGAGGAAGAGGATCGCACCGAGGACATCTCCGGTGCGGTTCAGCCCACCGGGCCCACGGCGGAGATACCCTCGCAGGAAGTGGAAAGCGCGGGCAGCTCCGAGGGCGCGGCATCCGCCGAGAATGCAACCAGTGAGATCCCGGCTGGGACGGCCGCACAGACCGCAGCCGCGTCGTTCACGCCTCCACCGTCCACGCCGCTTTACGTGGCACCAGGCAAGACGCCGACCAACTTCCGCGCCGCCAGACTCCTGGTGACCGCGGCGGTGGTCGCGGCGGTGGTGGGTGGAGCAGCCGGCTTCGGCGGGTACAAGCTTGCCCAAAGCTCCTCCCCCACCACCACGTCACTGGCACCGGTGGTCACCGGTGGAACCGACACCTCGGTCGGTGGCGCGACCCAGACCAACATCCAAGGCGTCCTGGCCAAGGTCGAACCGGCTGTGGTCGACATCTCCACCACGGGGTACCAGTCCAACGGCTTCTTTGGCGGCTACAGCCAGTTCCAGGCGGCGGGCACCGGGATGATCATCTCCTCGGGTGGCCTGGTCCTGACCAACAACCACGTGATCGCCGGCGCCACGAGCATCAAGGTCACGCTCCTTGGCCAGACCAAGAGCTACACGGCCAAGCTGCTCGGAACCGACCCGGCCCATGATGTGGCGGTCATCCAGATCGAAGGCGCGCCCAAGCTTCCGACCGTCACCTTCGGCGACTCCTCCAAAGTCCAGGTCGGCGACAGCGTGATCGCCATCGGCAATGCTCTGGACCTCCAGGGCCTGCCCACGGTGACCCAGGGAATCGTGTCGGCGACGGCTCGTACCGTCTCGACCGGGACCACCACACTCACCAACATGATCCAGACCGACGCTCCGATCAGCTCCGGCAACTCCGGCGGACCGCTGGTCAACACGGCCGGTGACGTGATCGGCATGAACACCGCGGTGGCGGCGACCTCCAGCTCGGAGGTGGCGCAGAACATCGGCTTCGCCCAGGCCATCAACTCGGTGCTGCAAGTCGTGAAGCAGATCGAAGCGCACCCCAACGGTGGCACGGCGACCACGGTGACCAGCAACAAGGCCTACCTCGGAGTGGCGGTGCAGGACATGTCCTCGGCCATCGCCTCCCAGCTCGGCCTCCCCACCTCTTTACAGGGTGCCCTGGTTGACGAAGTGGTGCCCGGATCCCCGGCCGGCAACGCGGGGATCACCGCCGGCTCGGTGATCACCCAGCTCGGCGGAGTCGGCATCACCTCGGCGAGTTCCCTGGTGACGGCGATCCACGCTCACCACGCAGGTGACTCGGTCAAGGTGACATGGGTCGATGCCAATGGCACCAATTCCGCGATGGTTGTGCTGGGCGCCGCTCCCACAGCGTGAGCGCGGGCGTAAGGGTAGGATTTGCGTGAGTACGAGTAATCCGCTTGGAGCAGCTATGACCGCCAACGACAACGGCACGATGCCGAGAGTGCTGGTCATCGACGACGAGGCATCCATAACCGAGCTGGTAGCCCTGGCCTTCTCCTACCAGGGCTACAAGGTCGAGAAGGCGCTGGGTGCTCGCGAGGGCCTGGAGAAGGTGAAGAGCTTCGGCCCTGACATCATCCTGCTGGACGTGATGATGCCCGACCTCGACGGCTTCGAGGTCGCAAGGCGCCTGCGAATGGAGCGCAACGAAACGCCGATAATCTTTTTGACCGCCAAGGACACCACCGAGGACAAGGTGGCGGGCCTGAAGCTGGGAGGCGACGACTACATAACCAAGCCCTTCTCCCTCGAGGAGCTCTCCGCCCGCGTCGACGCC
>JAKAOC010000147.1 GCA_021823385.1 Actinomycetes bacterium | reverse complement strand
CAACTACCACCAGCTCGACGACCGCAACCACTGCTGCTTCAGCGACCACCCAGGCAAACGCAGCTCCCAACTACGCGGCAACCGAAACCCCTCCGACCGCGAACGTAGCTCTCCAGGAGACTGGCTCAACCCTACTTTATCCCCTGTTCAACCTTTGGGCACCTGACTATCACACCCAGTACTCGAACATCTCCATCACCACCGCAGGTACGGGCTCCGGCACCGGCATCGCGGACGCGGCGAGCGGCACGGTGGACATCGGTGCCTCCGACGCCTATCTCTCGCCTACTCAGACTGCCCAGACCCCGACCCTCATCAACATCCCACTGGCCATCTCGGCTCAGGAGATCGTCGTCCACATCCCTGGCGTGACCCAGCAGCTGCACCTGACCGGCCAGGTCATCTCTGACATCTACCAAGGCAAGATCAAGTATTGGAACGATCCGGCGATCACGGCGCTGAACTCGGGCGTAAACCTCCCGCACCTGGCCATCGCCCCGCTTCACCGCTCGGACAGCTCGGGTGACACCTTCCTGTTCACCCAGTATCTGTCCAAGGCCGACCCCAACGGTTGGGGTAGCGCCAATGGGCCGCAGTTCGGCACCACCGTGGCCTTCCCAGCGGTCTCCACTGCACTTGCCGAGCAGGGCAACGGCGGCATGGTCACCGGGTGCGCCCAGACCGCGGGCTGCATCGCCTACGTTGGCGTCAGCTATGCCTCCCAGGCATCCAAGGCGGGTCTGACGTTGGCTGCGATCTCGAACCAGGCCGGGCAGTTCCTCGTACCGACTGCCGCCGGAATCCAGGCCGAGGCCAAGAACTTCATAAGCCAGGTTCCCGCCAACGAGGCGATCTCCCTGATCTACGGACCAGGCGCGACCTCCTACCCGATCATCAACTTCGAATACGCGATCGTCAATACCAAGCAGTCTGATCCGAACAAGGCCCAAGCCATCAAGGCGTTCCTGACCTGGGCTATCGACCCTGCGCATGGTAATGCGACTTCATATGTCAGCCAGGTGAACTTCCAGCCGCTTCCGACGTCCGTCGCGACGCTGTCGCTGGCGCAGATCGCCAAGATCGGCGGCTGATCACCCACAACCACTGTCAGCACGAAGGGTCGCCGTCTCCGGGCGGCGGCCCTTTTCAATAGTGAAAGGCGTAGCCGTAGTGGCCAGCGATCTCGCGCGAAGGACCGAGGAGCCCCAGGCCCCGCGGGTATTCCGCCCCACAACCAAGTCTCCGCTCGGCCCGGTGAAGATCGCAAGCGCCGTCTCGGCGGTAGCACCCCTTCTGGCGCTACTGGCGATCCTTGGAATTCTGGTTGGCCAGGCACTGCCGGCCGTCAAATACAACGGACTCGGCTTTTTCGTCCACAACGTCTGGCACCCGGGCAACTTCTACCTCCAGCCCGTCACCACCAACGGCATCCTCCATCCCGCCCAGGCGGAATACGGAGCCTGGGCCATCATCGTGGGCACCGTCCTCTCCTCCTTGATAGCCCTCGTAATTGCGCTGCCAACCTCGCTTGGCGCGGCGCTGGTGGTTTCCAAGCTGCTCGGACCTCGTGTGCGAAACGCGCTCGGAGTCTTCCTTGAGCTACTTGCCGGAATCCCGAGCGTCGTCTTCGGCCTATGGGGCACGCTCACCATCGGTCCCCTGCTCAGCCGGGACATCTACCCCATCGTCGCCAAGCACATGCCCGACGTGTTCATCTTGCGCTGGTTCCGTGGCTCGACCGGAGCAGGCGAAGGGCTGCTCACCTCGGGAATCATCCTTGCCGCCATGATCATCCCCATCATCGCCTCCACCAGCCGCGACCTCTTCACTCAGGTGCCCAAACTGACGGAGGAGGGTGCAGAAGCGCTCGGCATGACCCGGATGGAGGTGACAACCAAGGTGACCATGCCCTGGGTGTCGGCCGGCATCATCGGCGCAACCGTCCTCGGCCTTGCTCGCGCGCTCGGAGAGACGATGGCCGTCGCCATGGTTTCGGGCAGTGTGCTTGGCACGCTTCCGACCAACATCTATTCGACCTTCAACACCATTGCCGCCACCATCGTCACCACTCTCGACTCGGCCCTGATCGACGGAACCGGCCTCGCTGTCAGGACTCTGGCGGAAGCGGCTCTGGCGCTCATGGTCGTAACCCTTTTGGCCAACGTTGGGGCGCGTCTTCTCGTCCGCAAGGTGTCGACGACGGCCCTGCCGGTTGGGAGGGGCGTCTGATGGCCAGGAACCAAGAGGCCCTCACTCGAATCCGGGTGCGAACCAGGCGGCGCAAGGCAGCGAGCACGGTCGCGATTTCCATGGGCGTGATCGCCCTGGCCCTGGTGACGGTGCCCTCAGTGTGGATCGTCGCCCAGGTGGCATTGAAGGCCTTGCCGCACATGTCCTGGAGCGTCATCACCACCCCCGGGGTCGGCCTGGGAGGTGGCTTGGAGAACGAGATCGTAGGCACACTCATGATCACCTTCGGTGTCGCGGTGGTTGCCGGTTTCATCGGGGTGATGTCGGGCATCTACCTCTCGCAATTCGCCCGGGGTCGCGCCGCCGGCGTGTTGCGCGGAGCTTCCGAGGTGCTGGCGGGCATCCCTTCGATTGTCGTCGGCTACGTGGGCTACATCAGCATGGTGGTCACCTTCCACTGGGGCTTCTCACTGGGAGCCGGCCTGATCACGCTTTCCGCGATGGTGGTGCCGTACATCGCCAAGACCACCGAGGTCTCCCTCGGGCAAGTGCCGTCCTCCTACGTGGAGGGCGCCGAGGCACTCGGCCTTAAGCCCGGCCAGATACTTCGGACGATTTCGCTGCGCTCCGCGCTGCCAGGCATCGCCACCGGACTCATCGTCGCACTGGCAATCGCTGTTGGCGAGACCGCCCCGCTGCTGTATACGGCCGGATACTCGCAGAACCTGCCGCATGTGGCGCTGACCCACTCCCCGCTGGGCTACCTCACCTATGCGGTGTGGACCTTCTACAACGAGCCTTCCACGCGCGCGGTGCAGCTCTCCTTCGACGCGGCGTTCCTCTTGATCGTTCTGGTACTGGCCCTAATAGCCGCCTCGAGGATCATCGTCGCCCGCGCATCTCGCCATCGCGAGACGGCCTGAAACATCCGACGCAAGCCGCCCGCGCAAGGCAGGCTTGACCGGTGGGCGCGCGCCGCGACCAGTCGGATGCCCGGACATTTGGATTATCCAGAGGCGCATGATCGGGGCGATCGCCGCGCCGGGACCCGCGGCCGAAGGGACCGTGGTTGGCTTGCGACAAGCCCGTCGACATCATCGCGCCACCAGCGATCGGCCAGCAAACTCCGTCTTGCTTACTAGGGCTTTCCGGCGAGCGGTCGGCTATCCCGGCTCTTCCGAGCCGGCCTGAGAGCCTGACGCCCAGTGTGCGACCAAGGCGTAACGATCGCCCCGGATCAGGCTCTTGCGCCACTCGATCGGCTCGTCTCCACCCATGACGAGCCTTTCGACGGAGAATAGAGCAACCCTTGGAGGCAGGCGCAGCAATTTGCGCTCGCCAGCATCGGGGATCACCGGTACGACACGCTCCCGGCCACCGGAGATGCTCACTCCGCAGCATGTGGTCAGGAGTGCGTAGAGCCCTTGGGAGCGCAGATCGGCCTCAAGGAGTGCTCCCGCCCTCTCGGCGGGCAACCAGGATCTATCCCGCGCAATGGGCTCATCACCCGCGAAACGCAGGCGCTCGACGTAGACAACGACGTCGCCCTCCTTCACCCCGAGCTGCTCAGCGGCCTCGGCGTCGGCAGGCCTCCTTTCGGCTGCCAGCACCTCGCTCCGCTCCGCTATGCCCATAGCCCGCATCGTCGATGCAAGGCTGTAGAAGGAATGGATCGGCTGCTCGAGTATGGGCTCCGAAACGGAGGTGCGCCGGCCGCGCTGGCGGACGACAAAGCCTTCCGCACTGAGGCGGCGCACCGCCTCCCTCGCCGTCTGGCGCCCTACGTCGTATTCCTTTGTGAGCTGGTCGTCCGTAGGAAAACCCTGCTCGAACTCCCCGCTCAGCAGGCGCTTGCGAAGATCATCGACGATCTGGGCCCAAAGAGGCAAAGGGCTCAGCCTGTCGATCTTCACGCTCATGGTCTCACAACCCTGCCAAGAAGAATGAGGCGATCAGAACCACGAGCACATAGAAGGTCACGGTAGCCATGGGGATGTCCCTCTCATAGAGGAACGACAGGACACCAACCGCCACCCTGAGCACGGGGGTGAGAATTAGGACCATAACGCCCAGGACGACAACGCCGCGCCCGCCCCAATGGGAAAGCGAACTTATCACCGCCGCAAAGGAGTGAGGGAACTGCGTACCGCTGGACGTCAGCGCCTTGTAGGAGACACCACCGCGTATCGAAAGGTACGAACTGTGATGTGCGAACATGAGACCGAGCCCCACCAGAATGATGAGGGCGCTCACAATCACGCCGACGCGCAACACCATGCTGATCACCAGCTCGACCTTGCGCACCTTCTCGTCCATCGCCGCCACCTCGGCTGCGGTCATGTTCCGCCTGCCGTGCCCCGACGTGGCAAGGCCGTCCGTGTCGACCGCGTCCAACGTGCCAGGCGCCGGAACGCCTTCTTGACCAGGAGTTTCCGTCAAGGTAGGAATCCTTTCTGGAGCATCTCTAGCGAGATGATGACGAGAACCACGACGAAGACCAGCCGCACCGTCTTGCTTGCCACTCGGCCCAGGACTCGGGCGCCGACGGTGGCTCCGAGCAACACGCCGATGGCCACGGGCGCTGCGATAACCGGATCGATCTGACCTCGTACGAAATACACGGCCGCGCTGGCCGCGGCGGTAACGCCGATCATGAAATTGCTGGTGGCGGAAGACACCTTCATGGGCAGATGCATGGCCCCGTCCATGGCCGGCACCTTCAGGGCACCGGATCCGATGCCAAGTAGCGCGCTGACCAGCCCGGCAACGTACATGAGGAACAGGCCGAGCTTGGTGCCGGTCACCTTGTAGTGGATCTCACGATCCTCGGCTTGGTCGTAGTAGCTGCCGTGGAGGTCGAAGTAGTTGGCGATCCCGTCCGTCGAGACGAGCAGCGGTTGCGCCACGTGCCGCCTCTTGAAGGTCGTGAACGAGGAGTACGCGAGGACCAGGCCGAAGAAGACGAACAGAAAGCGCGTCGGCAGGAGCGTCGTAAGGTAGGCGCCGCTCAGCGCTCCCGTGGTCGTCGCGATCTCCAGAAACATGCCGACCCGCAGGTTGGTCATCCGCTCGCGCACATAGGCTGCGGCCGCGCCGCTCGAGGTTGCGATCACGGACACGATGCTTGCGCCAATGGCGAGCCGGATGTCAACCCCGTAGAGCAGGGTAAGAACCGGTACGATCACCACTCCGCCGCCCAGGCCGATCAGGGACCCTAGGACGCCGGCGGCAACGGAGACGAGCGCGAGGGAGATTACGAAGTCAAACGGAGTCACAGTTCGAGTATACACATGTTCGTACATGTGTCCATCTTTAAAACTCAACAAACCCTCTCTCGCCCGATGGGTGCCGCCCGAGATGGCCTGCATCGCGTTTCGGCTCAGCAGCTGCCTGGGCCGGCCAGACCTGAGAGGCATGAGAAACGGGCGAGCCGCGGGACGGAAGCCCTACCGGTGAAGCACACCATGCACTACCAACCCAGCACCATCTGTGCGCGAGCCATCCGTCCGTTGGCGGTGGCCAGAAGCGGGGTCTGGGAGCCGACCGGGCAGTTCTTTGGCACGGGACGTTACAGAGGACCCGGCGAAAAGACCCTCGCGGGTGCCCGCCCTGAAGATCGTCTGTTGCCAAAGGGCTGGGCCGTGCGACGCCGGCCTGTTGATCGACATCGACCGGGTTGTGAATGCGCTACCTGAGCTCTGCACCGTGCGGGGAACTCCGGCTAGCGAACCATTCCGCACTTAGGCTGCGGCCCTGCCTCGTTGTCGATCCTTCGCCTATTGGGATTCGCGGCGGACGCCGGATATCGCTTGGCGGGCGCACTTAACTGTGGACGGCCATATGTCGGGCAGGCAGAGCGACTTGAGCTTCCTGATGGCCACATCACGGCTCAGAAATTCGCACCCTATCCCGCCAAGGGCGGGCGAGCCGGATTAAAGGGAAACGTCACACCGACGGTGCATGATCGTGATGCACCTTTGTGGGTGCGACCTGGTCAGTTTTGTATGTAACCCGAGTGGGCCACCTACAAAACTCACTCTAGCTGGGAAAACACGTCCCCTCGGGTAGACCCCTCCACGCGCTAAGCCCTCCGATCCCACACCCGGCCGCCCGTTTTTGCAACCCGCGGCTCAACCAGCCCC
>JAKAOC010000146.1 GCA_021823385.1 Actinomycetes bacterium | reverse complement strand
TTGGTTGATGATCGGCGCCGTCATGAAGGTTCCATAGGGGCCGGGATTGGTGATGGTGAAGGTGCCGCCCGCCAGTTCGTCGGCGCTCAGGCGCTTCGACCTGGCACGGGTGGCAAGGTCCCGAATCTCACGCGCCAAGCCCTTCAGCCGCTTCTGATCCGCGTCTTTGATAACCGGGGCAATCAGCCCGTCGAGATCGAGATCGACCGCGATCGAAAGGTTCAGGTCCCGATGCACGACAAGCGCTTCGTCACCCACAGAGGCATTCAAGTGCGGGAAGGTCCGAAGAGCTTCCACGGTTGCCCGCGCGATAAAGGGCAAGTAGGTCAAAGAGAATCCCTCTTCGCGCGCGAAGGACTCCTTTAATGCGCGTCTGATTCGATCCACTTGCTCGAAGTCGACCTCGATGGCGACCAGCGTGTGAGCCGAAGTGGCCTTGGAGCGGACCATGTGCTCGGCAGTGCGTCGCCTGATGTTGTTGAACGGGATCACCTCGTCCCTGGCACCGGCCGCAACGGGTGCGTAGGCCTCGGCACGCACGGCCGGCTGTAAGACCTGGGCGGGAGCGGGTGCCAGCGAAGCGCGGACCGGCTCGGGTACAGCTTCGGGAGCGGCAGCGGGAGCCGGTTCCGGAGTCGGCGCAGGCGCCGGCGCCGGCGCCGGCGCGGAAACAGGAGCAGGAGCCGGTGCAGGAGCGGGCTGGCCTTGAGCTAGCCGGTCAAGGAAGTCGAGCACGTCATTCCGCGTAATGCGACCACCGGCACCCGTCCCTGTTATCTGGGCCGGGTCTATGCCATTCTCGTCGATGAGGCGCCGGACGACCGGAGACAAAACAAGGCCATCGACACGAGGCGCAGATGCCTGAGCCGGAGGAGCGAACGCGGCCGGCTCGGGTACAGCTTCGGGAGCGGCAGCGGGAGCCGGTTCCGGAGTCGGCGCAGGCGCCGGCGCGGAAACAGGAGCCGGAGCCGGTGCGGGTGTTGGCGTGGACACAGGAGCCGGTGCAGGTTCCACCACCTCCGCGATCGGGGCAGGCGCTGGTTCGGGAGCGGCCTGAGGCGCGCTCTCCGGAACCGCCGCCCCGGGAGAATCGGATAGCACCGCAATCACTGTTCCCACTGCAACGGTGTCGCCCTCATCGGCGAGAATCTGGGCGAGATAACCGCTCGCTGTAGAGGGGACCTCGGAATCGACCTTGTCCGTTGAGACCTCGAAAAGGATCTCGTCAATGGCGACCTGGTCACCGACCTTCTTTAGCCACTTTGTGATCGTCCCCTCGGTGACGGTCTCACCAAGTTGTGGCATTACGACATCAGCCAACGTGAAGTCCCCTTCCTGTCAATGCGATTACTGTCTCCCCGAAAGACTCAGAAAGAGTCGGGTGCGGCTGAATGAACTGGGCCACCTCATCAGGAGTGGCCTCCCAGTTGACCGCCAAATATCCCATGCCCAGCTGCTCGGTGACCCACGGCCCCGCCATGTGCACGCCCAGGATTCTTCCGGTGCTGCCATCGCTTCGCCGTTCGGCGATCACCTTTACAACGCCCTCGGTCTCTCCGATTATGCGGGCGCGGGAATTGCCGCCAAACGGGTCCTTCTTGACAACGACGTCATAGCCCGCTGCGCGAGCCGCTTCCTCCGTCAAGCCGGCAAACGCCACCTCGGGATGGGTGTATATGCACCAGGGCACCTTGCCGTAATCGACTGGTACGACCGGCTCGTTCAGGATCGTCTTTATGGCGACGATTGCCTCCGCGAATCCGACATGAGCCAGCTGGGCTGTGGCCACCACGTCCCCGATCGCGTACACACCCCGCTCAGTGGTCGCCATGTATTCATCAACGACAACGAAGCCCCTGGCGTCGACCTGCACCTTCGTATCAGGGCCGAGCACGCCATCCGTAAATGGGCGGCGGCCGACCGAGACGATGACCCGGTCCACTGCGACGCTCTGCCCGTCTCCGTAGCTGACGGTCGTGCCTGCCCCACCTGGTTGATGCCCGTTGACGGCGACGCCAACATGCACATCGATTCCCCGCTTGCGGAAAGACCTGGCCACGACGTCGGCCGCATCCTTGTCGCATCCCGTCAAAATAGAGGGAAGTGCCTCAAGCAGGGTGACCTTGACACCGAGGTCCGACATCATGGACGCGAACTCGCATCCGATGGCCCCGCCGCCGATAACCGCGACGCTCGAGGGGAGCTCGGTAAGCGAGAGCACCTCGTCGGATGTCATCACCAAGCGGCCATCCAACTCGAAGCCCGGTATGGTGCGTGGAACCGAGCCGGAGGCGATGATCACGTTATCGCCGGAAATGACCTCATCCCCGTTGATTTGCACCTGGCCGCCACCGAGATAGGCGCCAAACCCTTCGATGATCTCGATCTTGCGGCCCTTCATCAGGCCCGAAAGACCACGCCAGAGTTGGTCGACCACCTTTTGCTTGCGCGTCTGGGTAACCGAGAAGTCGATGGCCGGGCTGGAGGAGAGAACTCCGAATTCCGCCGCGCCTGCGACGGTGCGATATACCGCGGCGCTCTCCAGGAACTCCTTGGCCGGTATGCAGCCTCTGTGAAGGCAGGTGCCTCCCACCTTCTCCTTTTCCACAACTGCCACAGCGAGTCCGGCGCTGGCGCCGTAAAGAGCAGCAGCGTAGCCTCCCGGGCCACCGCCGATAACGACGACGTCATAGGTACGAGACGTCGGAACCACCTCCCTTGCGGCGAGCCACAGCGCCGCGCGCACGGCGCGGCGCTGTCCGATGGCCGCAATAACAAATCTTTGCCTTCACTCTATGCCCGTAACCTGCTTTAGGCCAAAAGAATCGACCTGCACTGGGCCGGTCACGCCTGTGGCGGACGAACCTCTCAGTCGAGCCACAGCGGCACAACTATTCGTCGGCTTTCAAACCAAGCCGCTTGACGTATCCCCAACTTCTCCGATGTATATCACTCAGGCCATGTTCGATCAGGGCGGTTTCGTGGGCCCTGGATCCATATCCCTTGTGGGCTGCAAAGCCCCATGCCGGCATCGCAAGGCCCGCCTCGCGCATGAGGGAGTCCCTCCCCACCTTGGCCACCAGAGACGCCGCAGCCACCGGCGCCGAGCGGGAATCGCCCTTCACCAGCGTCACCACCCCCGCTCGCGCCAGGTAGTCATGCTTGCCATCAAGAATCGTCAGCCTGGGGACCACCCCCAGCAAGGCAAAGGCCCGCTCGGCGGCCAAACGAAGCGCGGCGGTCATGCCCAGCTGGTCGCACTCATAAGGAGATGCCGTTCCGAAACTGGTGAGAAAACGCTGCTTAACCAGCGGGAGAAGAGACTCTCTCCAAGCCGCGCTCAAGACTTTGGAATCATCCAAGTGTTCCCGCACCCACCGCTGCGAAAGCAGCCTCGCCAAATCCTCCGCAGCCACCGCAGCCACCCCGACTGCAACAGGTCCAGCCCAAGAGCCCCGTCCGGCCTCGTCCACTCCGGCCAACATGTCCGAAGGCTCAAGCGCCGCCGCCAGCCCAACGGTAACGCTATCGATCATCGTCGCATCGCGAGGAGTGAACAGGTCGCACAAACACGGGCCGCCTCAGCCCGCACTTCCCAGCGGCTTCTTGTTCGGACCCAGGATTGCCCGAGGGGCTGCATCCGCCCCGGTGGACGCGCGTCTGGCAACGAAGAGCTGCACCGAGCCAAGGTCCTTCAAGTAGCGGGGGCGCAAAGCCCTCAATACCAGGTCCGCATCCTTTCGCACGCGCTCGGCCACCGACTCGGTCACGAGGACGGAACCGGGCGCGGCGATATTGACCACCCGCGAAGCCGTATTGACGGTAGAGCCGTAATAGTCGCCGTCCTGGGAGAGGACATGGCCCCACGAGATCCCCGCGCGCACCTCTGAAAGAATCTCGTCCTCCTCGTAGATCTTCGCAAGCGACAGTCCGATTTCACAGGCCTCCACCGGGTCATCGGACACGAACATCACTTCATCGCCGATCATCTTCACAACTCTGCCGCCGTGCTGGGTCACCACGTCGAAGCTAACTTCCTCAAAACGGCCCACGACCTTGGCAAGTTCGGCGTTGGAGAGCTGCTGTGCGATAACAGTGAAGCCGACCAGGTCCACGAAACCGACTGCCATCTCCACCACCGAAATGTTTTCGACCCCTTTTTCGAAGGCAAGCATCGCCCGCCGGGAAGCAGCATGAAGGTGGCGAATCCACGTGTACACGAGCAACTGCGGCACGGCAGGGACGATAACGGATGAGTACCGGGTGAAGCGCTCGGCCAGCTCCACGGCGTCCAAATTCGCCAGGCGATCGCCGAGATCCCCGAACGCGTAGGAAGCGACAATCTGGGCCTCAGCAAAGCGTGCCATCGACGACCCCATGACCCTTGCCAACTGCACCGCAACTTCATCCTCGACCGACCCGGACTGCAGGAGGATGCGCAGCGATTGCGCAGCCTGCACATCAAGCTCGGTGAAGATCGGGTCGGTATCGGCAAAGTCGGTGAACCCCAGGGCCCGCC
Source organism: Actinomycetes bacterium (assembly GCA_021823385.1). The sequence goes on along the minus strand of JAKAOC010000146.1, from coordinate 1,827 downwards.
ACAGTCTGCGCAGGACCTGGGTGTCTATCCCTGTCTCCTCCTCGACTTCGAGAGCCGACTTGCGCCGATAGGGGTTCCCGAGAAGCTGGTCGACCGCAAGGAAATGGAGCGTGCCCGCATCTAGCGCGGCCTCGATATCTTCGTCACGCAGGCCACGCTCGCGCAGCATCTCGACAAGCGCGACCGGCAGTTCCTCAATCGTCAACGCCCCACCTCTCCCAAGGATCCATGGTATTGCCAAAGTTGCCCCCGAGGTGGAAATACCGGTTCACCTATGCTCTAGGCCGGGCCCAGTAGCCGAAAGGATGGAGTTTGGCCGCCAATCTCGCCGCAGTAGTCATGCCAATCCGATCCTTTTCCACCGGAAAGAGCCGCCTGGCCGAGCTCGGCACGGGCAATCGGGGGGGTATCGGACGATTGATGGCCGACGCGGTACTCCGTGCGGGCGGGGCCCGGAGGTCATACGTCGTGACCGCAGACGCCGAGGTCGCCTCCTGGGCATCGGGCCGCGGCGCCTCCGTGATCGTCTGCCACGGCGACTCCCTAAACGCCGATCTGGAAGAGGCACTGGGAGTACTGAAAGCGTCCGGGTTGGGCCGGGCCGTGATAGCGCTGGGAGACCTGCCGCTGATTCGGTCAGACGACGTCGACAACGCGGCCGGCTCGGCCGGCTTCTTTCTGATCCCGGACCGCCACCACACAGGCACCAACGTGCTCGCCTGCGACCTCCCCTGCTCCATACGGCTCGCCTTCGGCGCCGGCTCCTTTGCCGCGCATGCGGCGGCGATCGCAAACGCCGGCGCGCCCCTTGCCGTCGACGAGAACAGCCTGGCACGTTACGACGTTGACCTGCCCGAAGACCTCGAGGCGCTGGCTGCATTGGCCACTCGTGAGAGTTTGAGCACCGCCGAACGACATAGATTGAACTCCATACTGTCGTTTGCGGGGTACCCCTCCGCCTGATTGAGAAATCCCGATCAAGAGGAGCAGCCGACACTTGACCAGCACCTACTTCAAAGACAGTGGACCCTCCTCGAAGAACATCGAGGTGCCCGAGAAGGTCATGGCGATAGGAGCCCATCCGGATGACATCGAGTTCGGAGCCGGTGGCACTATCGCTAAGTGGGCGCAGCAAGGGAGCGAAGCCGTCTTCGTGATTATGACCGACGGTTCCAAAGGCACGTGGAATCCCGAGGCCGACCCGCTGGAGCTGGCACTGCGACGCCAGGGCGAGGCGCGACGAGCCGCAGGGACATTGGCGCCAAAAGCGGCGGTGGAGTTTTTGGGGTGGAAGGACGGGGAGCTGCGGCATGGCGAGCGAGCCGTAGCCCAGCTATGCCACCTAATTCGCCTGCACCAGCCGGACGTCTTGGTGGCCCACGATCCTTGGAAAAGGTACAGGCTGCATCCAGACCATCGCGCAGCCGGATTCATCTCAAGCGACGCTCTGGTGGCCGCGAGGGACCCGCACTTCTTGCCCGAGCTAGGCCGGCATCATAGACCACGAGCGCTCCTTCTCTTCGAAGCCGACGAAGCCAACCACCTGGAAATGCTGGGCGAATTAGCGCTGCGGGCAAAAGTCGAGGCGCTGCTGTGCCACCGGTCTCAGCACGAGAGTTCGATGGAGATCAACGACCCCGCAGACCTGGCTGAGGTCACCAGCTTCCGCCAAGCAGTCCGGGAAGCGGCCGAACGGACCGGGGCGTCGGACGGCGCCGAACTCGCGGAGGCCTTCCACCTGATCACAGAGATCTGAGCCGGTCGTTGGAGCCAAGCGAGCGAAACCGATTGCTCGAAATACGCCCCGTTTCGGGTCCCCCCACTTTT
>JAKAOC010000145.1 GCA_021823385.1 Actinomycetes bacterium | reverse complement strand
TCAGGGGCGCGGCATTGAGGCGGAGGTCGAGCTGGCCGTGCATCGAGATGGGCGCTTCCTGGGTGTCCGGGGCCGCATCAGAGCGGATCTCGGCGCCTACCTCTACCCGACCACCGCGGTCGTGCCGGTAACGGTGGGCGGGCTCCTTAGTGGCGCCTATCGGCTGCCCGTCGCCGACGTCGAGGTGGAGGGGTACCTGACCAATAAGGTGCCCACCGGCCCCTATCGCGGCGCCGGAAGGCCGGAGGCCGCTTACATTGTCGAGCGTATGGTCGACCTGGCCGCTCGGCGATCCGGCATTCCCGTTTCCGAGCTGCGCCGGCGCAATTTCATCGCTCCTGAGGAGTTCCCCTACCGGACACCTCTCGGTCTCACCTATGACTCAGGGGACTATGGCCAGACATACGACGCCGCAGAGGGCGAGCTGGACGCCCGTCGCGCACGTCTGGCGCAAAGGTTGGGACCCGGCTCGGTGATCGGATCGGGCCTGGCTTTCTATATCGAACGGGCCGCTCCGGCCTTCTGGGAGAGGGGCACGGTCACCATAGATCCGGCCGGCACGATCGTCGCCTCCAGCGGTTCCGCGTCCAACGGCCAGGGGCACGCGACGGCTTTCGCGCAGGTGGTGGCGGACGAGTTCGAAGTGGATCCGGGTCAGGTCACGGTTATCGAGGGCGACTCAGCGGACGGTGACGGGGTCGGCACATTCGGCTCCCGCTCCATGACCCTGGGCGGTGAAGCCCTTGCGGTCGCGTCGCGCGAGGTTCTGGAAGTAGCTGGTGCGGTCGCCTCCGAGCTGCTCGAGGTTGATCAGGCCGATTTGCGCTACTCAGGCGGCGCATTCCACGTGGCGGGCTCACCGGAACACGAGGTGACCATCTTCGACGTCGCCGCAGTGGCCAAGGAGGCGACCGGGAGCGAGCTCAGCGCCACTAGCCGCTTCCGGAGCCAGGGACCTGTCTTCCCCTACGGAGCCTACGGCGCGCTGGTGGAGCTCGACCTCGAGACGGGCAAGGTTCAATTGCACGACGTGGTCGCGGTGGATGACGCGGGAACCGTGGTCAATCCGATGCTTGCCGAAGGGCAGGTGATCGGCTCCATCATGCAGGGTGTGGCCTCGGCCTTGCTCGAAGAGGTGGTCTACGATGCCGACGGGCAGCTCTTGACGGGCACGCTGGCCACGTATCTGGTTCCCTCGGCGGCCGAAGCCTCCTACGGGATCCACAGCGAATTCCGGCAGACCGCCACGCCGTACACAACCCTGGGCGCAAAGGGGATGGGCGAATCGGGGACCATAGGTGTCCCGGGGGCGATCGCCAATGCGGTGGCCGACGCATTGAGCCAGCTGGGCCTTGAGCCACTCGAGGCGCCCTACACCCCGGAGCGGATGTGGCGGCACCTTGCCGCCCGGGCGTCCTCGGGACCGAATGCCGTCGGAGGTGACCTGGATTGAACCCACGCAGTGTTACCTTGCGTGACGTGGCAAAGCTGGCGGGTGTGCACCCAGCCACTGCTTCGCGCGCGCTCAACGAGGAGGCCCGAGCGCGGGGCCTGGTGAATCCGGACACCGTGGCGCGCGTCATGAGGGCCGCCCAGGAACTCGACTACCATCCGGACCCGGTAGCGAGGTCCCTGAAGACCAGGCGCAGCCACACGGTCGGCGTGGTCATTCCGGACCTGACCAATCCGCTTTTCCCGCCCATCGTGCGCGGCATCGAGGACCGCCTAGCCCAGAGTGGCTATGTCGTGCTTTTGGGCAATACCGACAACGACAGCGAGCGCGAGAAGCTGGTGCTGACCTCGATGCGATCGCGGAGGGTGGATGCCTTGGTTCTGGCGACCGCGAGGCGCCGCTACAACCTTTTGGCGGAGCTGAACCTTTCGGACTTGCCGATGGTGCTGGTGAACCGAGTGGTCGATGACAAGGCGATCCCCTCTGTTGCAACCGATGACGTGGCCGGAATCGGCATGGCGGTTGCGCATTTGGTGGCGCTCGGCCACACCCGCATCGCCCACGTCGCCGGGCCCCAGGCCCTATCGACCGGTGCGGGGCGTCATAACGGCTTCCTGCTCGGGATGGAGGCGGCAGGTCTTGAGCCCGATCCCGCGCTCATCACCTTCGCAGAGGCGTTCTCGGTGGCGGAGGGCGTCCGCTGTGCGCGTGCGCTTCTGGCCGGCCGGGTGCGTCCAACCGCCATCGTGGCCGGCAACGACATGCTTGCCATAGGCTGCTACCAGGCGATCGAGGAGAGCGGGCTGAAGTGCCCCGCTGACATCTCGGTCGTCGGTTTCAACGACATTCCCTTTTCCAATCGGCTCTCGCCTCCGCTCACTTCGGTGAGGTTTCCGCACTATCAAGTGGGCATTGAGGCGGCCCAGCTGGTGCTGGAGCGGATTCAGAGTCCCAGTGGGCCGACCAAGATTCTCTTTCTTCCCCCCGAATTGGTGGTGCGTGGCTCGACGGCGCGCGCGAACGGAGCCGCCTGAACGAGCCGGAACATCCCTTAGGCGATTAGGTGACGGGCGAGAAAGTCCGCCGATTGGGGGCGGTGATGCCAGATGAGATTGGCACAGCCGTGGTTCCCCTCTTCCAGGAGGATGGTCTCAGCCTTCCCCCCGGCCTCCTCCGCCATGCGCATTCCTTCGCGCCAGTCAAATAGCCGGTCACGCTTGCCGACGATTACGAGCAGCGGTACCCGGACGCTTTCCATTCGTCCCCGCAGCGTCAGGTCGGATGCCCGGCGCCTGGCTGCCTCGTCGTCGGCCGATTGGGATCGCTCGCGGAAGGCCTCGCGAGTGAGGCCCGGAAGACGATCCCAACTGTCTCCCAGGTCATAAGGGCCCGAAAGCGAGACGCATGCCTTGATGCGTTCGTCAGCGGCGGCCATGCGCACTGCGTAATATCCCCCCAGGCTTACTCCCCATACGCCGATACGCTCGGGGTCGATCCCTTCCTCTTCCTGCAGGCGGTCTATGATCGCCGCGCCCGCCCTCTCGTAGGCCGGCTCGATTGCCAGGGTCTCTTCGGCTTCACCCTGGCCGGGCCCGTCCACGGCCAAGGTGGCGAGTCCGCGGGCGAGCATCGAGGCCTCCACCTGGCGCAGTTCCTCCTTTGTCGAGTCGAGCCCCGGCACCAGTACCACCACCGCCGCCGGTTGGTCGGCATCCTTGGGGATGCGCAGGACCGCCGGCAGGAGGGAGCCCTGGTAAACCACCTCCATGCGGCGGCCCGGTGGCTTCAGATGGGGCAGCGAGTCGGTGAGGCAGCCAACTGCGGAGCGATGGGCGGAAGCCATCGCGCCGCGATCCGGCGTGAACAGGAACTTGGCGAAGTGGTAATACGTTGCCGCGCGGGCCAGGTGCTCACCCGCGGAGACCGTCTCGCCGGCGGCCATCGCTTCTCGCCCCATGGCCTCGTATTCGGCCGCGACACCTGACCAGGCACCGCACCAACCGGACCAATCGCCGGCGACTTCGGTGATGCGGGTGAGGTCGGATGCCTCCACGCCGTTCGCCGTGAAGCGGGGCAGCCAGTTGTCGATTGCGGTCTGGAGTCGGTTCTCACTCATGCGACCATTATTGCATTCGATTGCCAGTCCCGTGGGCAATGCGAGGATGACAGGCCAGCGATAGACGATCGTGCTGGTCGTAAGAACAGCCTATGGCGAGCCTGGGGTTAGGGGAAAGAGTCGCGTCTCCCTAAAAGCCGACCTGCCGGCTACCGGGATGCGCGTCGTTTGCAAAAAATGGCCTGTGCGAAGGGGAAAGCTCTCCTGAATGTGTTGAATTACCGGCGTCTTCGCCAACAGACTCCAAGAAAAAAACACCTATGACTAGGGAAAAGTCCTGATTGCTGTTCGGAAGGCCTTGATTCTTGGTTATTGCACACGTATGCGCTAACGTTTGCGATACACTGCTTCAAGTTTTGGATGGGCGTGCGCCCCAATGGGGCCCCACCTCACTTCGAGGAGAACTGTGAGCAACTACCCGCCGTTGGATACAAGCGCGAGGATCGGCTGGGTCGGGGCTGGCCGCATGGGGAGCGAGATGGCGCTCCGGCTTTTGGAAAAAGGCTGGAAGCTGGAGATCTACAACCGCACGCGCTCGAAGATCGAGCCGCTCGTTGCAGCCGGGGGAGCTGCGGCCGAGAGCGTTGCCGAGCTGGCCGGTTGCGACGCGGTGGTGGTAAGTGTCTCATCGTCGGACGACTTCGAGGCGGTGGCGACCGGCGAGGGTGGACTTCTGACCCAGGTGGTCGCTCCCAAGGTGATCGTCGACTCCTCCACGGTTTCCATGGATGCCTCGGCGCGGGTCCGCGCGGTAGCGGAAGCTCGGGGCACCTCGCTCCTGGCGGTTCCGGTGTCCGGGAATCCCAAGGTCGCCAAGGCCGGGAAGCTGACCATGGCGGTATCAGGTCCCGAGGATGCCTACCGCTTCGTGGCTCCGCTGCTGGACCAGATCGGAGCCGGCGCCACCTATGTCGGGGACGGTGAGCTGGCCAGACTGGTCAAGCTGTGCCACAACCTCTTCCTGGGTGTTGTCACGCAGTCATTGGCGGAGGTCACCCTTCTGGCGGAGAGGGGCGGGGTTCCGCGCTCGGCCTTTTTCGCCTACCTGAACAAGAGCGTCATGGGGTCAATGTTCACCGGGTACAAGGCTCCGGCCTTTGTGAACCTCGACTTCCATGCCACCTTCACCTCGAAGCTGCTGCGCAAGGACTTTGATCTCGGCCTGGCGGAGGCCCGCAAGCTGGAGGTCCCCATGCCGGTGGCGGCCTTGGTGCACCAGATCGTCCAGGAGCTGGTCGGTGAGGGTTTTGGCGACGACGACTTCGCAACGCTTCTGGTGATGGCTGCCAAGGGAGCCGGCATGGAACTCGCTCCCGAGGGCATTGCGGTCTCCGACGGGCTGGAGTGAGGCGATCGCGGGACGGCCTGGCCCGCGAATCTAGTGGGAGGGGGCATGCCTTCGGGAGAACAGCTAGTTGGTTGCACGGCCCGGGCCCGGCGAAGAGCCGGGATCCTCTGAACGAAATCCAGATCTCTAAAAGTGCGGCCGCTAGGGGGCGGTTCGTGATTGGAAACACAGGGGGAATCCATTGGAAGAAAATAGAAGAACCAGGAGGCTGAGGTCGAAAGCGGGCAGGAGCCGGCTTTTCACGACCCTTGGCGTCGCCGCGTCCGCGGGAGCGTTGCTGGCCGCGTGCGGAAGCAGCTCGTCCGCCAGCAGCGGAAGCGGATCGAGCTCCTCCAAGCCGATCGTCATCGGGATCTCTCTGCCGCTCGGCGGGGACTTTTCCGCGGACGGCCTCGCATTCAAGCAGGGCTATCAGCTCTGGGCCAATAACGTGAACGCCCACGGGGGCATTCTCGGGCGCCAGGTGAGCCTCAAGATAATCTCCGACAACTCCGATCCGGCCCAGGCCCAAACCGATTACCAGCAGCTGATAACGGTGGATCACGTCGATCTGACGTTCGGCCCGTTCAGCACGCTGCTGACTATCCCGGCGGCCAAGGTGGCGGCGCGCTACGGCTACGCCATGATCGAGGGCGCGGGTGGTGGCCCCACCGTCTTTGCACAAGGCCTGCACAACGTCTTCGACGTCTCCGCTCCGGTGGCCAACGCCATGGTGCCGTTTGCGAAGTGGTTGGCGTCGCTCCCGCCGAGCCAGCGCCCGAAGACCGCCGCTTACCCGACCTCCAATGACCCCTTCACCGAGCCGCAGATACTGCTGGCAAAGAAGATCATGGAGGCGGCAGGGATCCAGACCGTCTACTTCAACGTCTTCGGCTCCGAAGTAACCGACTTCACGCCTATTGCCAGCGCGGTAGCTGCGACCAACGCCGACGTGGTGATGCTGGGTTCAGTGGATGTGCCGACGGCGTCGGCCTTCATCCAGGACTTCGCCCAGCAGCATTACAACCCGAAGGCCTTCATCGCCACCGGCGGCCCCGACCAGGGAAGCCAGTTCATCCAGGCGGTAGGGCAGTCGAACGCCAACGGAACCATGGTGCCGAACACCTGGTATCCCGGAGCCAAGACGCCGGGCTCGGCGGCTCTGGTCCAGGCCTATATCGCCAAGTACGGAGGCAACGCCTCGGCGGTTAGCGCTGATGTCGCCGAGGCGTACTCGGTGGGCCAGGTCACCCAGCAGGCCATCGAGCACGTGGGCAAAGTCAACAACCAGGCCATAATCAGCTACCTGCACAGCGGCGCAACGCTGACCTCGGTCCAAGGCCCGGTCAAGTTCAACTCCCTGGGCGAGAACACAGCGGCGCTGATCTTCGGCTTCCAGTGGGTGAACGGCAACTTCCAGCAGGTCCTCCCGTTGAGCGACCCCGCGTCCTCG
>JAKAOC010000144.1 GCA_021823385.1 Actinomycetes bacterium | reverse complement strand
GAGAATGACGATGTCCACCCGGCGATTCTCTGCCATGTTGACCGGGCTGGTGTTTGGTACCGCAGGGTGGGTCTCCCCGTAGCCGGTGGCGGACAGGCGGTTGGCGCTGATGCTGTCGACCTTCTCCAGGCGCAGGAGCACATCAACCGCCCGCATTGCGGAAAGCTCGAAGTTGGAGGAATAGGGGCCTCCCACGATCGGCTGGTTGTCGGTATAGCCCTCGATCGAGATGTCATTGGGAAGTGGCGCGATTACAGACGCGACCGCATCGACCACCGTGTCGCCGGAGGGCTGCAGGGATGCGGAGTCGGTGGCGAAGAAGATGTGGTCGGAGAGGATGCGCACCACTACGCCGCGGGTCGTCACGAATACCTGGGCACTGTCGGCGACGCCGTGCGAAGCGAGCGCAGCCTGGATCTTGTGAGCCAGGGCAGCGCCGGATCTGGCAGCGCCGGGGGAGGACGCGGTGCGTGAAAGAGCCGCCAGTGAGGGCCCAAGCATCATGGTGGGCCTGGAGAACAGGGAGACTTGGGAAAGCAGTCCGTTTGACCTGGGCAGAATCGAATGCTGGCTGTCGGAGGCGAAACTTCGCACGATCCCGGTCTTGAACTCCAGGTACTTCTTCAAGCTGATGCTGCTCATAGAGAACAGAACCACGAAGAGTGCGAGCAGCAGCGTGATCATGTCCGAGTAGGTGAGCAGCCAGCGCTCGGAGTTTTCGGCCTCCTCATGGTGTTTGCGCAGCCTGGCGCTGCTCATGCGGCCTGCCTCTTGGTCTTGAGCGCCTGGCTGGAGGCGCGGTCCTTGGGTGCGAGGTAGGAGAGAAGCTGCTCCTCCAAGGCGCGTGGGCTTGATCCGGACTGGATAGCCAGAACACCGCTGACGATGATCGAGCGGGTTTGGACCTCGAGTTCGGAGATGCGCGTGAGTTTCGTCTCGATAGGCAGCCAGAAGACGTTCGCGCTCATGACGCCCCAAAGGGTGGCCGAAAAGGCGCTGGAGATGGCGGGGCCGAGGGTATTGGGGGACGAGAGGTTTGCCAGCACGTGAATCAGGCCGATAACGGTGCCGAGAATGCCGATGGTCGGCGCGTATCCCCCCATGGACTTGAAGAATTTGGCGCTTGCCTTGTGCCTGGCCTCCATGGCCTCGATCTCCGCTTCGAGGAGATCCCGTATTCGATCGCTCTCGACTCCGTCCACCGCCAGCTGCACCGCTTTTTTGAGGAAGGGGTCGTCGACGCCCCGCACAGCATTCTCGAGGGCCAGCACGCCCTCCTTCCGGGCGATGTCCGCGAAACGGACCATGTCGATGATGCTCTGATCAGGCGCGGAAACTTTCGCAAACAGCGCGGACTTGAGCGCCCCGGCGACATTGGATAGGTCCCGGAGGCGCACGCCGGCCAGCGAAACCCCGATGGTCCCTCCTAATACCAGGATTATGGCCGGTGGCGCGATGAGCGAGGCGGGACTGCCCCCGTCCAAGACCATCGATACCAAAATTGCAATCAGCGCGGCAACAATGCCAATCGGCGTTGCGAAATCCATTTCCTTGCGCCTTCCCTAGTCCTTTAAGCGCGTTGCTCAGCCGCCATCGTCCAATAGATGCAGGCCTCCAGTGGGTCTGCTCTCCGCAGGCATGGACACTCTCCGAATGATCGAAGCGCGATACTCGATGATCCGCACGAGCAGTTCGTCCACCGGCTCGGCCACGACGTAATGGGCGCCACCCACCAGTGTGACCACCGTGTCGGGCGTGGCCTCGATCCTCTCGATCAGCTCGGCGTTGATGGCCATGGTGGCGCCTTGAAGGCGCGTTACCCTGATCATGAGCCTCCTGCTCCCTTGAACGCCCTACTTATCGGCAGGAATCGCGATTCCCTTAGCGCGATCGGTGTTGCGCTACGCCGTTTGCACCAACGTCTGCAGCACGGTGGCCGTGGTCGAAACGACCTTGGTATTGGCCTGATAAGCGGTCTGGGCAACGATCAAGTCGGTGAGCTGGGTGCCCAGGTCGACATTCGATCCCTCGACGGCTCCTCCCACCAACGTTCCACGGCCACCTGCCCCTGCGATGCCGAGCTGTGCGGCGCCGGAGTTGACCGTCGCCTGGTAGCTGAGCCCTCCTGCCTTGGCAAGGCCTTCGTTATTCGCGAAGGTGGCGATGGCGACCTGGCCCAGGGGCTGCGAGCGGCCGTTGGAGTAGTTGCCGGTGATGGTGCCGTCGGAGCCGATGGTGAAACCGTTGAGCGATCCGGAGGGGAAACCATCCTGGCTGGTCACTTGGATGGAGGCGGTTCCAGCGAACTGCGTCACCGCCTGAGGCGTCCCGGTAGCGGGAAAATCGAGGTTCATGATGTAACCCGCCGGAAGATTCGGGTATCCGCTGAAGCCGGAGAGCGCGATAGGGCCGGCCGAGGTCAGCTGGCCCGAAGTGGGGTCGAAGCTGATGGTTGTTCCGGCGGGTGTGATGGTATCGGTGCCCCCGGCCGGGTTGGGCGCGGTGGCGACGACGCTCCATGTGTCAGGAGTGGAGGTGGCTGTGAAGTTCACCGTGATTGGCACCTCGCCGCCCAGGGAGTCATACGCGGTCACCGTGGCGGTGTAGGAGGGGGCACTTCCGCTGCCGCTCCAGGTCGGCAGGTTGCCGCCCAAGGTGATGTTCTTGGTTACCTGGGGGCTCGCTGCCTGGCCTTGGGGGATTACAAGGTTGCTTAGCGGGCCGGAGGTGTTGATCTGGCCGTTGGCTCCGGGAACCCACCCCTGGACGATCTGCCCCTCGGGGGTGACGAGCTCGCCGAGCGCGTCTAGCTGGAGGTTTCCGGCACGCGTGTAGTAGGTGCTGCCCCCCTGGCTGGTAACCAGGAAGCCCTGGCCCTGGATGGCCAGGTCGGTCTGCACCCCCGTCTGTTGGATGGTCCCTTGCGCGAAGTCGGTGAGCGTGGAGGCCACCCTGACACCCGAGCCGATCTCGACCGGGTTGGTGCCCCCGGTGACTCCGGGAACAGGGGAGCCCGCGCCACCTTGCTGCTGGTAGAGGAGATCGGCGAACTGGACATCGGAGGACTGGTAGCCGACGGTGTTGACGTTGGCGATGTTGTTGCCGATGGTGTCGAGCATCGCCTGGTTTGCGTCAATTCCGGAGATGGCGGCGGAGAGGGAGCGGGTCATCGAGGATTCCTTTCGTATTGGGGTCTTATGGTTGGGAGCGGGCGCACCCGCGTGGTGCTAGCTGACTGTGGTGACCGCGCTGACCGGCACCTGGTTCCCGTCGACCGTAAGCATCGGGCTCCCGGAAACCATCTGGACCGACGACACCGTTCCCGTTTGCGTGGCTGCCCCTCCGGAGAGCTGGTATGAGACCTGCTTGGAGAGCAGCGAGACGGCCTGGGACATTTGCTGGCTGCTCTGCATGGCTGCTAGGGCCTGGTTCATCTGGTTGATGTCCTCGACCATGGTCAGCGTCGAAGTCTGCGCGATCATTTGGGTCGGGTCCAGGGGATTGCTCGGATCCTGGTTGGTCAGCTGTGTGACCAGCAGTTTCAAGAAGTCGCCGGAGCTTAGTGAGGTGAGGCCGTTGCTGCTCGCGCTCGCTGTCGACGCTTGGACGTTGCCCGCGCCGCTGGATATCGGGTTGACCATGGTCATGGAAGATGCCTTTCTGTTACGACTCAAGCCAGCAAGTCGAGGCGGTGCCCCTCGTTCGGGCTGGCGCTCGTGGGTGCCCCAAGCCCTTTCGAGCCCGGCTGGGCGGGGTTTGACGGCGCGGGCGCCGGGGAATTTGGAGGGCGCTGCCCGCCGCCGTGGTAAGCGTTGCCCCCGAATAGCCCGAACTCGATGTTGACACTGGCGCCGCCGCCGGCCTGGAGTGAGGCGGCTATTTCGTGGTGGGAGGCCTGAAGCAACTGTCCGAGCACTGCGGAGGTTCCCGAGAGATGCACCGACAGCGCTCCACCCGAAGCGCTGATGCGCACGACCACCTGGCCAAGGTCCTCGGGGAAGACGCGAAGTTCGAAGGTCGTTCCGACGCCTGCGCCGTCCGTCGAGAGGTGGCCGCTGAGCGCCGAGGCCACCTGGCTGCCGATGGTCGCCTGGACAGCATTGGCCAGGGGTGCGGTGATGGCGTCAACCTGCGTGGGCGCACCTAGGGCCTGGATAGCCGTGGGGGGGATCACTAGTGATCTGTGGCTGTCGATTGCGTGCGCGTGAGCTGTCCCAGCAGTTGTGGCCGGCGATGACGGTCCCGCCTGCAGTGCCGAGCCGGAACCTTGCGCGGGTTCGGTGTAGCTCAGCCGAGCTGTGCGGCTGGGCCTCGTGGTGGAGGGTTTGGCCAGGCGCACAGTGGTTTCGATCTCCGATGGGAAGGGTGATGGTTGCGGCGCTCCCGCGGCCGTTGGCGGGAAGTCGGAGGTGTTGGCGCTGGCCGCCATTGCGGGATGGCTGCCTCCGGCGGGAGGGGCATCGACCCACGGAGGCACTTCCGGGCTCGTGGCCGTCGTCGCCCTGCCTTGGGGTGGCATGCCGCTGCCGGGCTCGGTGCGCGCGGCCAATACCGGAGTGGCGGTTGGCGGGCGCGGGTCCTTCCGCGGTGCAGGGCCGGTTGCCGGCGCCGCCGGCCGTGCCGCTTCGGCAGCTGGCGGTGGGGCCGTGGTAGAGCGCGCACTTTCAGATCGGAGACCTGCCTCACCTCCAAGTGCGGCCGATCCGCCTTCCATCCGGGGGTCTTTGAAGGCGCCCAGGGATGGCGGGTTGGCGGGCTTTTCCCGTGGATCCGGGGCACGGGCAGTCGCCGTGGTGGCCGCCACGGCTGCGAGGAGGCCGGTGAAGGCGTCGCTCTTGGAGCCCTGACCTCCCTTGTGTCCGGGTTTTCCGGATACGTCGTGCAGCCCGGAGCCTGCTCTTGCCTGGGATACCGCCATTTACCGGCTCACCCCCATCCGGTTCATCACGGTGTTCACGTAGTTGAGAGTCTCGGGATAGGGCGGGATGCCGCCGTATTGGCGCACCGCCTGGTCTCCCGCGTTGTAAGCAGCCAGTGCAAGCGGGAGGGATCCGAATGCCTTGAGCTTCTGTGCCAGGAGTTCCGCCGCGCCATAAATGGACTGGACCGGGTCGAGCGGGTTGATGCCGATGCCGGCGGCCGTTGCGGGCATGATCTGCATCAGCCCGATCGCCCCGGCCGGCGAGGTGGCCGATGGGTTGAAGCCGCTTTCGGTCTGCGCGACGGCCTGAAGCACGCCTGCGGGCAGGCCATAGGCCTGGCCGGCTGCGGCGAAGGCGTTTGCCATCCATGATGGCACCGTGCCGCCGGCAGCCCGGGCGGGAACGACCCTCCGTATCGAAGTAGGTGTTCCGGCCTGGGTCACGGAGACCTCCTGCCCGGTTTTAGGGGCGTCGATCATCAGCCCGTTGCCGATGTAGATGCCGACATGCTCCGCGGGCGCGCCGTAGAAGAGGAGGTCTCCCGGCTGGGCTTGCCACAGGCCCTCCACCGGGGTTCCGGTGCTCGATTGCTCCGCGGCGGTCCGAGGAAGGGCGACTCCCAAGTCCGCGAAGACGTGCTGCACCAGGCCGGAGCAGTCGAAGCCGCTCTGGGGCGAGGTGCCGCCCCACGAGTACTGAACCCCCAGGTATCCCTCGGCGTCAGAGACCACTTGGGAGCCGAATCCGGTAACTCCGGACGCCGAGCCTGGCGACGCCGGCGCTCCGACGCCGGCAGGGGCGGTCGAGGCGTAGGAGGCCTGAGTCGGCATTGCCGCACTGGCGGTGGACGAGGCTGGCGAGTTGGCCGTGGCCGGTGCGAGCTGTTGTTCGATCTGGCTCAGAAGAGAGGCGAAGTCCGTGACGGACCCGAGTGGAGAGGGCTGCGCCTGGCCGGCCGGCTGGGTGGACGCGAGATCGGCGAGCTGGCGGAAGGTGGCGCCGATATCCTGCAGGCGCGTGACGGCGTCAGGAACGAACGTCATCGCGCCTCGGGATCCGTCTTAGCGCGCTCTCGACGAGCTCCGTGGTCGATCGGCGCTCCTCACGGTAGCGCTCCTGCCGGTGCCGCTTCTCGATCAGCCTGGTAACGGCATTAGTCCAGACCTGTTTTTCATGGAGATCCGCCAGAGCGGCCAGCAGTTCGGCGGTGCGCTCCTGCGTCGCGCGCCTGTCTTGATCGGCTGCAGTGCAGGAAAGGCGCCCCAAGGTGGCAAGTTCGGGCGTTCCTGGAAGGCTGACCAGTTCGCGGCTGAGTTCGAGCGCGTTTCCCGTAGCCAGGGTCTGGGCCTCTTCGGCAAGCCGGAGGCGCGCTGCCGCCTCGGCTGCGGCGATCTGCTTGACGCGTCTCTCCATCTCTGCCAAGCGAAGGGCGATCACGAGCTTCCCGCGCGGCGCGCTCACGACACACCCCGC
>JAKAOC010000143.1 GCA_021823385.1 Actinomycetes bacterium | reverse complement strand
GACTCCTCCGGCCAGATCGAACGTGCCGCATCACGGCTCGCACGGGCCCTAGAGGCGTTCGAGATACGAGGCATCCAGACCAACGTCGGGCTGTTGCGGGCGATACTTGCCGAGGAGGTCCTCGGCAGGGCCTCCACCGGCTTCGTCGACGAACGTGCGCCAATTCTCGCCGCCACCGCCCGCGCGCTCCAGCAGACGACGCCATGGGACGCGCCCCTGGCCACAAGCCCAGGCGAGGCTTCGCCCACCGTCGCCGATCAGCAGGTGGCGACGCATTCCGAAAACGTCCTTCGCGAACTTCCGATCGACCTGCCCCCCGGAGCGGTCCCGGTCGTCTCCGCAATGCGTGGGGTGGTGGTCGAGGTGCCTGTGGCGGAGGGCGATTTACTGTCCGCGGGAGAGTCCGTCGCCGTAATCGAGGCGATGAAGATGCAGCATCCGGTTGGCTCGCCAGTCGGTGGAACCGTGCATCGCATGATTGCCGAGCCGGGCACCCAGGTTGTCGAAGGCTCGGTCCTCGCCTACGTGATCGAAGACGCCCAAGCGGACCTCGGCGCCTCCCAAGCCACCACGGTCGACCCCGATCACATTCGCACCGACCTGGCCGAGGTCGTCTCCCGCCACCAGTCAACGCTGGATGCCGGACGGCCCGACACGCTTGAGCGCCGACACCGCACCGGGCGGCGCAGTGCCCGGGAGAACATCGATGACCTCGTCGACTCGGGCAGCTTCGTCGAGTACGGCGGTCTCGCCATCGCGGCTCAGCGGCGCAGGCGGTCCGCCGAAGACCTGATCGCCAACACGCCGGCCGATGGACTGGTCGCGGGGACGGCCACCGTCGGGGGCATGCCCTGCGTCGTCATGAGCTACGACTACACCGTGCTGGCAGGAACCCAGGGCCTGCAAAATCATCGCAAGAAGGACCGCATGTTCGAGCTGGCGCTCAAGCGGCGCCTGCCGGTGGTCATCTTCGCCGAAGGCGGTGGAGGCAGGCCCGGTGACACCGATACATCTTCCATCGCCGCGCTCGACGTCTCGTCGTTCAGGCTTCTGGCCGAACTCTCCGGCAAGGCGCCCACCGTCGCGGTGGTCTCGGGCTACTGCTTCGCCGGGAACGCGGCCCTCGCGGGCACCTGCGACCTGATAATCGCCACCAAGGAGGCCAGCCTGGGCATGGGCGGCCCGGCCATGATCGAGGGCGGCGGCCTGGGGAGCGTGGCACCGGGAGACGTGGGGCCAATGTCCGTGCAGGTCTCGAACGGCGTGGTGGACGTGCTGGTGGACGATGACGCCGCGGCCGTGGAAGCGGTGCGGCGCTACCTCGCCTTCTTCTCGGCCGGATCCGATGTAATAGCCACTGACCAGCGCACGCTTCGCAGCCTGGTTCCGGAAAACCGGATGCGGGCTTACGACGTGAGGCCCATCATCGAGACGTTGTGCGACCAGGGGAGCATCCTCGAGCTTCGGCCGGCTTTTGGGGTCGGCATAATCACGGCCCTGGCCCGGATCGGCGGGCGGGCGCTTGGGGTAATGGCCAACAACCCCCTTCACCTGGGCGGCGCTATCGACGCTCCCGCCGCCGACAAGGCGGCCCGGTTCTTACAGCTCTGCAATGTGCATGGACTACCAGTGGTCTCCCTCGTCGACACGCCCGGGTTCATGGTCGGGCCGGAGTCGGAGAAGACGGCCACCGTCAGGCACTTTTCACGCATGTTTCTGGCCGGCGCTCACGCCGAAGTGCCCATGGTCGCGGTCGTCCTGCGCAAGGCGTATGGCCTTGGGGCCATGGCGATGAGCGGGGGCAGCACCAAGGCGCCCGTCCTTGCAGTTTCCTGGCCCACCGGCGAATTCGGAGGGATGGGCCTCGAAGGCGCGGTCCGGCTCGGATATCGCCGGGAGCTGGATCGAATCACCGACCCGGCCGAGCGCGAGTCGCGCTACCTGGAACTGGTGGCCCAGATGTACGAGCGTGGCAAGGCGCTCTCGATAGCGTCCGTCTTCGAAATCGACGACGTCATCGACCCGGCCGAGACACGCAGGATCATCACCCTCTCCTTGGACGCAGCCCATGGCGGGCGGCCCGGTGGCGAAGCAGGTTATCTGGATGCCTGGTGACGGTCCTGTCCCTAGGCCGGGTCCTGGTATCGCGCCACCGAAAACGCCATCAGCAGCGCAATATCAAGGCAAAACACCACCACCAACGCAGTGAAGATGGCCAACGCCTCGGCGGGGGTGTGATCATAGATGAAGACGAACTCCAGCATCCCCGCGACCACCAACTCCACGAGCAGCTCGCGAGCCGCCACCATGCGGAAGACACCCCAGGCGAAAGGGCCGACGCGGGAAAGCATGGATGCGGCTACCAGGAACAACACCCAGGCCAGGGCTGCAAGCCCGATGGGCACCACGGTGTCGCTCATCTTCGGCACCTGAGCGGCGGCCACCACCGCTGAAAGTACGACCGATGCGAGCGCAGCCTGGCAAAAGACGCCGACCGGCGGCCGCTTGGCG
This sequence comes from Actinomycetes bacterium, assembly GCA_021823385.1. Next base: position 3,929 of record JAKAOC010000143.1, on the reverse strand, counting down.
GTGTAGGGAGAGAAGGTTCCCGTGGGAAGGGCCGTGCTCATGCTGTTGCCAGCCTTGTCATTATGATCAGGGTCGCCACCTGCATGGCACCTGTGATTCCCGCGGTGTAGATGAACCGCTTCATCAGCCTGCCGACGAGCTCCCCGTTGGGCTGTGGCTTGCGCAATTCGAAGAGCACGGCCAAGTTGGCCGGCTCGAGCACACCTATTGCGACCACCGCCAGCACTCCCACCACCACGAAGGAGGCAACGATCCAGCCGTGCTCGGGCCAGGAGGACAGAATGTATCCCTCCTGCCTGGCAAGCTGGAAGCCCGCTGCGAGTGTGGCGACCACGAGCGCGGGCATGATGACCACCATCTTGGGCATGAACCGCATCGAGAACTCCATCCTGGACGGGATGGACATCCTGCCAATGATCGGCCCAACCACGAAGCCGACGAAGAGGTCAATTCCGGTCCAAAGCCCCCCGGACACCACGTGGAAGAAGTCCACCGCCCAGCGCGTGTTGCTTATCAGCGCAACCACCAGAGCGACAACATAAACCCCGGACACCACAATGCCCGGAATGGGCACTATCGCGAATTTGCGTAACTGAGGCGGAGCCGCGGACCTGTCGTCCGCCAGCACATCACTAGACATCGATCAAGCACCTCCCGACCCATGGGGCAGGCAACCCGGAGACAACGTCTGAAACTGAGCCGATCTTACATATGCGCAATGCACCACGTGCCCAAAGGACCTCCGAATTTCCACGCGAAGATGCCTCATCTGTACCGGCAACCGCATCGAGGCTAAGGTTGGCCGAGTAGGGCGCCTCCGCCCGCGCCGCAACGGGCGGAAGAAGGAGGCCGCTATGGCCGTGGACGTTTCGAGGCCGCGACAGGCCGAGGTCAAGCAAGTGGCAAAGGCAATCCTGGATGCCGGCATCGAGCGCGTGTCGCTGGCACAGCTGCCCGCCTTCCAGAGGCTTGTCATGCGTCGGGCAATGCACGACGCCGACTTTCGCACCCGGCTTTTCAGGCTGGTGGACGTCTTCCCTCGCCTGCAGGGGCCAAGAGACATCTATGACCATGCCCGCCAGTACCTCGCCGACGGCGGGAGCGGCCTGTTGGCGCGAGGCTTGCGCATGGCGGGAGAGGCGCCGTTGGGAGAAGCGGCCGCGGTATCCACCATCCGCTCCGGCATCGAGAGCGTCGCCCGGCTCTTTATCGCGGGTTCCAGCACCGGCGAGATCGCCACACGGGCAGAGGCCTACGCCAAGCAGGGAATCTCCACCACGGTCGACCTGCTAGGCGAGAAGACGCTCACCCATGCGGAGGCGGAACGCTATCAAGAACGACTTCTCGAGATGGCCAGGGCTCTCTCCCGCGTTAGCAGCCGCCTGGCGGGCCCGCCAACCCAGGACCACCTAGGGCCGATTCCCGCCGCGTCCATCTCCATAAAGCCAACCGCGCTAAGCCCTCATTTCGGCGCTCTCAGCCAGGAGCTCGGGGTCTCAGAAGTTCAGGAGCGCCTTCGCCCCGTCTTTGGCGAAGCCCTCGAGCCGGGACTCCTCTGCTTCCTCGACATGGAGGACCTTGAGGCCAGAGAGCCGACCCTGGAGCTGCTCGGCAGGTTGGCCACGGACCCCGCCTATGCCGGCTTGCATCTTGGCGTCGTGATCCAGGCCTATCTGACCACCGCCGAAAGCGACCTCGGAAAAGTGATCGCCATCTCGACGGCAAGGGTCGAGCGCGGCTGGACCCCCCTCTGGGTACGGCTTGTGAAAGGTGCCTACTTCGACGCCGAGTTGGTGCGTGCGGCGATCGAAGGTTGGACCGCGCCTGTGTGGCGGAGCAAGGAGGAAACAGACTACTCATACGAGCGCTGCATCGACGTGGCCCTAGCCGCCAGCGACCGGATCCGGCCCGCCTTCGGAACTCACAACCTGCGCTCGCTCTCCTATGCGATTGCGGCCGCGCGAGCCAACGGAATCCCACCGGAGGCCTACGAGGTCGAGATGCTCTTCGGCATGGCCGACTCCCTAGCCCGGGCGGTTCGTACCCAGATTCCCCGGGTCCGCCTCTATCTCCCCATGGGCGAGCTCATCCCGGGTATGTCGTACCTGGTGCGACGGCTCATCGAAAACACCTCCAATGAAAGCTTCCTGCGCAGCGGATTCGTGGAGCGCCACCGTTCCTCCCTCAACCGGCTCATCGCCGAACCCAAGCCCGCGAAGCCTTCGCACGTGCGGTCCGACGGCGATCGACTGGATGCCCCGTTCGAGCATCATCCGTCTCTCGAATACCACTTCCAGTCTGAGCGCAGACGCCTCGAGCACGCGATATCCAAGCTTGAGGCCGAGGGCATCGGCAGTCTGTTCGGTACGGAATTCGCCGGGCGACGTGTCCCGGTGATCTCGGGAGGAAAGCGAATCGAGACCGAAGGCGAGATCACCTCGGTCAACCCCGCCGACCCGGCAACCGTCGTCGCACGGTCAGCGTCCGCACGGCCCGATGACGCCGACGAAGCGCTGCGCTGCGCTCGCGAGGCATTAGGAACCTGGGCGGCTACGCCCGCACGCGAGCGGGCCAGAATCCTCCTCAGGGCAGCGGACTGGATCTCTTCGCACCGGGAAGAACTCGCGGCTCTCGAGGTGCTCGAGGCGGGCAAACCCTGGCGCGAGGCCGAGGGGGACGTTACCGAAACCATCGACTATCTGGAACTCTACTCCCGAGCCGCGGTCCGCCTCTTCGACGGCGAGGAGCTCGCCTCGCCCCTCGGCGAGATGAACCGCCTTTACCATAGGGCCAAGGGGATTGCCGCGGTCATCTCCCCTTGGAACTTTCCCATGGCAATCCCTATGGGCATGGCATCCGCCGCCATCGCCACCGGCAATACCGTCGTGCTTAAGCCCGCCGAGCAGACTCCTGCCTGTGCCTTGGCAATCCTGCGCGCTTTCGAAGAGGCCGGCCTGCCCGACGGAGTCCTGAACCTGCTTCCGGGCGTCGGAGAAGATATCGGCCCGCACCTGACGGAACATCCGGATGTTTCGGTGATCGCATTTACGGGCTCCTTCGCGGTCGGCACGTCCATAATCGCCGGAACTGGACGCGCCGCTTCGGGCCTGCGCGACATCAAGCGAGTAATTGCCGAGATGGGGGGCAAGAACGCCATCGTCGTCGATGCCGACGCCGATCTGGATCAGGCAATACCCGGCGCCATCTATTCCGCCTTCGGATTTGCCGGGCAGAAGTGCTCCGCCGCCTCCCGCCTGATCGTCATGCGCGGCCAAGAGGACGAGATTCTCGAGCGTCTGAAAGGAGCAGCGGAGGCGCTTGTAATAGGCGATCCGCGCCGCTCAGAAGTGCAGATGGGGCCACTAATTGACGGCGAGGCGCTGGAGCGGGTGCAGCGTTACGTTGCCGCGGCCGAAGCTGCCGGAGACGTGATCCGGCCCACTCAATCGATTCCCGAGACCGGCTTCTTCGTCGCGCCCGCGCTCGTCATCGACCCGGCGCCGGGCTCCCCCGCACTGGAGGAGGAGATCTTTGGCCCGGTCCTCTGCGTGCAGCTCGCGAACGGTCTGGACGAGGCCATTGAGTTGGCCAACTCGAGCGTCTACGGCCTGACGGCGGGAATCTACAGCCGCTCTCCATCCTCGATCGCGACGGCCTCACGGCGGCTGGATGCGGGCAACATCTATATCAACCGGCCGATCACCGGAGCCATCCCCGGCCGCCAGCCCTTCGGTGGCCACCACCGCTCCGGGGTGGGATCCAAGGCCGGCTCACCGGATTATCTCAGCCAGTTCGTCAACCCCGTCGTGGTCTCGGAGAACACGCTCCGCCAAGGCTTCGTCCCCGAAATCTCCTGATCGCCGACGCAATAGCGGGAAAACCCGCGATTAGGAGGGTTTCCGGGCGCTTGGCTACGACTCCGTCCTCGA